>JAFPPJ010000394.1 GCA_017410745.1 Oscillospiraceae bacterium | reverse complement strand
GGTGGAGAACGTGGTCTGCTTCTTCTTTGACCCGATGACGCATATGCGGCACCTGATGGAGTTTTTCCCGGATATCGCGTTCACCTTTGATACGAAGATGGCAGAGTTCCACGGGCAGACGGCGGATATCGCCAAGGAGGAGAACCGTGCGGTGTGGGGAAAAGTGGCACATCTCCACGTCAACGACTACAAGGGCGGCATAAAGGACTGGGGGAGCCTCGCGACCTTGCATATAGGCGAGGGACAGGTGGACTTCCGCTCCTTCTTCGACTTTGTGAAGACGATGGGGTATTCGGGCGATATCACCATAGAATCCACTTCCTTTGACAAGGAAGGGATGTACCTCGACAAGATGGCAAAGAGCATACAGTGCGTAAGGGACTATATGAAATAACAACGGCGGCATACCATAGTGTATGCCGCTGCCTGTTTTTATATTATAGTAATGAGTATAGTATGGTCTAAACCTTCCATGCAGTCGGATAATGCAAGATCAACTCAACCTGTCGTGCAAATGAATACTGTGCTATTTGTTCAAGGTGGCCAGGGTAAGGGCAGGCGAAAGTATTATACAGACTATTGAAAGCTCCAAAAAAGCAGATCAGCAGCCGTTCAAAAGTCGCAAAATAATCTGTCAGCACTAACATCCATGCTGGCCTGTGCTCCGAGGATAGTGCGATAGTCCCTCTCAAATTCATCCCGGGCTTTGCCAATATCCCACTGCAGTATGTGCTGTCCTGTCTTCCGAGGATAATGCGATAGTCCCTCTCAAATGCATCCCGAGGTAACAGTCGGCTTTGCCGACCGGGCTTTGCCCGGCTCACCACTTTTCACCACCTGCGGGGAAAAGCGGTGCGGGAGAGCCTATCTGCCGCATCGCCATGCGGCGCTTTGCAGCTGCGGGACGGCGGATAAAGCGAGCAAGGCAGTGTCCCGGGCGAGGTTATACCATTTGTATATTTTAGCGGAAAATACATTGGAATATACCATATGTTACAATTTTTTCGGCAAAAGTTACAAAACGGATGCAGAGAAATTTCATTATTTATGATTTTTATTTTCCCGAAATCGGTTGCATTTTTCCCCATTTGAGTGTATAATAGTATTGGTGGTGAAGCAGCCTCAAAAAGTGGTGAAGAGTGGTGAATTTTCAACAGGGTGTTGAAAACCGCGTTGATTTGCCGAGAAGGGAGTGATAATATGAGACCGTTGATGGGAACGTTCAATCCTTCCATGGATGCGAAGGGCAGAATGGCATTCCCTGCAAGACTGAGGGATCAGCTTGGCGCGGGCTTTATTGTCACTGTCGGATTTGAAGGCTGTCTCTACGTTTATTCGGAAGACGAATTCGAGAAGCTCACACAGAGGCTCGAGGCAGCGTCAGGCCCTGCGGCACAGCAGGCGCTCAGGCGCATATATGCCGACAGCGAGTATCCCGAGTGCGATAAGCAGGGCAGGATACAGATAAGCAAGGCACTGCGCGACCATGCAGGTCTTGTCCATGACATCACCGTCATAGGCAACCGCAACCGTGCAGAGATATGGGACAGTGCAAGGTACGAGGCTCAGAACAGCAAGTACACCGATGAGCAGCTTGCCGAAGCACTCGGGAGCATAGCGTTCTGATGTTCTCACATACGCCTGTGATGCTCCGTGAATGTCTGGAGCTGCTCGATATAAAGCCCGATGGCATATATATAGACGGTACCTGCGGAGGTGCCGGCCATTCATCGGAAATAGCAAAGCTGCTTGACGCAAAGGCAGGCGGCAGGCTCATAGGGATAGACCGCGACCCGGATGCAGTGAAGGCCGCATCGGAAAGGCTGGCGGGTCTGCCCGCAGAGGTAGTGCTCGGCAACTATGACGAGATGGCGGATATCGCCCGCTCCCGAGGGATAGACGGCGCGGACGGCATACTGCTCGACCTCGGGGTGTCATCCCATCAGCTCGACACAGCGGAGAGGGGCTTCTCCTATCACAATGATGCGCCTCTTGACATGAGGATGTCGCAGTCGGGCATGAG
This sequence comes from Oscillospiraceae bacterium, assembly GCA_017410745.1. GTDB lineage: Bacteria > Bacillota > Clostridia > Oscillospirales > Ruminococcaceae > Huintestinicola. Next base: position 19,427 of record JAFPPJ010000394.1, on the reverse strand, counting down.
TGCGAAAGAGCTTGTGAATACATATTCGGAACGTGAGATCACCGATATACTCTACCGCTACGGCGAGGAGAAGTTCGCTCCGAGGATCGCCCGTGCGATCGTGGCGGCAAGGGATACAGCAGAGATAGAGACTACTTCGCAGCTTGCGGATATAATCGCATCGGCGGTGCCTGCTAAGTTCAGACGGGACAAGAACCCGTCAAGGCAGAGCTTTCAGGCGATACGCATCGCGGTAAATGACGAGCTCGGACATCTTGACAATGCACTTGACAGATGTCTCGATACGCTTTCTCCGGGCGGCAGGCTCGTGGTGATAACCTTCCACTCCCTTGAGGACAGGATGGTAAAGCGGAGATTCGCCGAATGGGCGAAAAGCTGCACATGTCCGCCGGATTTCCCGGTGTGCGTATGCGGAGGCAAGGCTAAGGGCGCGATAATCACCCGCAAGCCCGTGACCGCATCCGACGAGGAGCTTGAGAGCAATATGCGCAGCAGGAGCGCAAAGGTGAGAGCCTTTGAGAAGACTACGATACTATGATAAGGGGGCTGATCGTTATGAACAATCTTGCCTATGATCTTTCCCGATATGAGACACCCGAAGCACCAAGAATAGAGCCTGCAGAACATCCCCAGCCCGTGCCCTCTGTCCCCGGCATACCCAAGACGACAGTGGCAAAGATCATCGTTGTGGTAGTGGTATGTCTGACAGTGGTAATGGCTTGTGTATACTCCCATTCCCGCATAAGCGAGGTGCACGCTCAGGTGCAGGATGCCAAGGCCGAGCTTGTGATACTTGAGCAGGAGAATGCGAGAATGATCGCATCCATCGAGGAGAAGAGCTCACAGAAGGCTGTTGAGGAATACGCCGTGAAGGTGCTCGGTATGCAGAAGCTTGAGCGCTCGCAGACAGAGTATATCACCATCGAGAGCGGCAATCATGCTGAGGTCAGCGAGGATAACGAGACTGTATTCGAGAAGATATCCGACTTCTTCGACGATCTCGTGAACAAGGAAGAATGATCCTGCGGCATCGCTGCAAGGGGAAGATCCTCACCTCATTTCAAGGGATACAGACCGTCAGGCTTCTGCCCGGCGGTCTTTCGCAGTAGAAGGGGATAAAATGGCGACGTACAAGACTTCCAACCGGATGAAGACACGCCTCGTGATAGTCATGGCTGCGATTGTTATCGGCGGCGGTCTCATAGATACGGCAAAGCTGATCGAAGCCGGTGTTATAAATCACAGCAAATTCGCTGCCATGGCAAATGACAACCAGTTCGGCAGCACTACGGTAAAGGCTGCAAGAGGCAGCATATACTCCGCGGACGGCAAGATACTTGCCCAGTCCTCCACGGTATACAATATCATCATCGCTCCGGGCACCATAACCAACGGCAGTCTGCCCACGGACAAGCGTGATGAACAGATAAAGACCCTCACCGCCATACTTTCCGAGGAGCTCGGCGACAAGCTGTCGGTGGGGGCGAACGAGCTGCCCGATTACTTCTATAACAAGGATACCGCATCCAAGAAATGGATAAAGGTAGCCTCCAAGGTGGGCAAGCCCGAATGGGACAAGATAAAGCAGCGCGCCAAGGACAGCGAGCTTGCTGCAAATCTGGTGTATGCAGAGCAGGACACCACGAGATACTATCCCCAGGGCAGCATGGCTGCCGCCGTGATAGGCTTCACCAACTACGAGGGCGACGGCATATACGGCGTGGAGAAGTACTACAATGACAATCTTGCGGGCGTGGACGGCAAGATAATATCCGCAAGGGACGGCTACGGCAACGACCTGCCCTATGATGAGGGCGAGACATATCAGGCCAAGGACGGCGACTCCCTCTATCTCACCATAGACACCACTTTGCAGTACTGGGTGGAGCAGGAGCTTGACAACTGCGTGTATGTGAACAATGTGCAGGAGCGTGCCTGCGCCATAATCATGAACGCTAAGACCGGAGCGATACTTGCGATGGCATCGTCACCGGGCTTTGACCTCAACAACAGGGGCGAGATACTTTCCTCGAAGTCGCAGAAGGAGCTTGAGGCCTATAAGGAGGAGAACCCCGACGACGAGGAAGGATACAACCAGCTGTATGCACAGCTGCGCGAGGCTCAGTGGAAGAACAAGGCGGTAACGGAGCCCTATGAGCCGGGCTCGGTATTCAAGGTAATAACCGCATCTGCAGCCCTTGAGGAGACAGCCATAACAGAGGAGTCCACCTTTGTCTGCAACGGCGGCATCCATGTCATAGACAAGGATCTCAAATGCTGGACGAAGGGCGACCACGGCACTCAGAACCTGCAGCAGGCGATGACCAATTCCTGCAACCCTGCATTCGTGCAGATAGGACAGAGGCTCGGCATCGAGAAGTTCCAGCAGTACTACAAGGCATTCGGCTTCACGGAGAAGACGGGCATAGATCTGCCCGGTGAATCACAATGACTATATATAAGCGAGGATGAGATGGGTCTTGTCGAGCTTGCGTCCTGCTCCTTCGGCCAGTCCAACTCCGTTACCCCGATACAGATGATAACCGCGTATGCGGCTGTAATAAACGGCGGCTATCTGCTGCGCCCCCATGTGGTGGAAAAGATAGTCGATGCCAACGGCAATGTGATAAGGACAGCGGATACCGCACCCCGCCGTCAGGTAATATCCGACGATGTGTCCGCACAGATGAGGGACATACTCGAAAAGGTGGTATCGGGCAACGGCGGCGGCAACGCGTATATCAAGGGCTACCGCATAGGCGGCAAGTCCGGTACGGGTCAGAAGCTCGAGAAGTCCCGCCAGACGGGCGACCTCGACCTCTATGTTGCATCGTACTGCGCATTCGCCCCTGCAAATGACCCCGAGCTCATCATGCTGTGCATGGTGGATGAGCCTAAGGGACGCGATGCGGGCGGCTCGCTCCGCTACTACGGAAGTATGGTGGCAGCGCCCGTTGTGGCGAATGTTCTCAAGAAGGCGCTCCCCGAGCTCGGCTACTTCCCCGAATATACCGAGCAGGAGCTTGCGGTGCTCGACAAGGCAGTGCCCGATGTCACGGGTCAGATACTCGAGGATGCACAGAAGAAGCTCGAGAAGGAGGACTTCGGCTATCGTATCGTCGGCAAGGGCGATGTAGTGCGCGAGCAGTTCCCGAACTCCCTCACAGCAGTGCCCAGAGGCTCTGTGATCGTGCTCTACACCGATGACGACGTGGAGACGGAGTATGTAACAGTGCCCGATGTAGTGGGATGCAGCGCATCCGATGCGAGATACTACATAGAGTCTGCGGGTCTCAACTTCAAGGCGGGCGACGGTGCGAATGCCACATCCGGCGCGACAGCCTACGCACAGAACTACGATGCGGGCACGGAAGTACCTGCGGGCACGGTCGTAGAGATAACATTCATCAACAGGACGGAAGGCTGATAACCTCCGACGGTAGGGATATGTCTGATAAATTACTGGATAACTTCGCGCAGATGCTCGTATTCTGCGTGGTGCTCCCGATACTTTTCGCAGTAGCGATACCCATGGCTCGCCAGCCCGCAGGGGAGGGCGAGAGGGTGAGAGCGCACGGTCTGCTCATCATGTTTCAGGACAAGGAATATTTCAGACAGCTTTCGGATGTGACAGAACGCGTATCTAACAATGCGGGCTATGAGATAGCACGACTGAAGGATGAGGACAGGACCGAGCACTACCGCCGTCCGGGCAATGCATTCACTCTTGCGGAGCAGATATGGGAGCTTGTGATAGCATCCGCTTCAAACTCTCTCATAGGCGGACTTATAGTCATGCTGTGCTTCAGCATATGGAAGCCCTCCACGGAATGGGCGGGCGTATGCGCGGGGTCATGGCCTATATTCGTCTGCGCCCTTGCGGCGTATATCGGGTGTATGTTCCTCACGATAGAGGACGAGACCTTCATGAAGAATGTCACATACATACTCATCACGGCGAATTTCTGCCTGCTGCTGCTCAGGGTGCAGAACACGGCCACCCACGTGGTATGGCAGTTCGTCAAGGGCGTGTTCCTGTACATACTCGCCTGCGGGATATTCGCGGTATTCATGTCGATATTCTGTATGTACACTATGCTCGACATAGGCAGGCTCTCGGGACAGGACGCATATGTCACGCTGTTCGGCCTCTCATTCACGGCGGGCGTGATGATAGCGGTATACGACTGGTTAGCGGATGCGGCAGAGCCGACATTGTCGGACTCGCATTATACAGGCGGACAGCCGTAAGAAAGGACATAATATGTTTCTAAAGGAGCTTTTTTCCCTGAGCGGGATAGAATACACCAAGTCATCGAGCGCATCGGTGGGTCTTGTTACCGATGATACGCGCGAGGTGTGCGAGGGATGCGTGTTCGTATGCATCAAGGGAGCGCATTTCGACGGTCACGATGCGGCGGCGCAGATGCTCGAAAAGGGAGCGGTATGCGTGGTCACCGACCATGACATGGGTCTTGAGGATCAGGTCATAGTCCCCGATACCAGACAGGCATACGGCAGGATGGTGGCAGAGCTTCACGGCAGACCCGACAAGAAGCTGCATCTTATCGCAGTCACGGGCACCAACGGCAAGACTACCACAGCCACCCTCGTACACAGCATACTCATGGCAAACGGCATCCGCTGCGGCTTTATAGGCACAACGGAGGTGCTTATCGGTGATATGCCCTGCAGCAGGGATGAGAATACCCCCACCACCCCGAAGGTAGGCGAGCTGTATTCATTCTTCGGCAGGATGGTGAACAAGGGCTGCACCCACTGCGTTATGGAGGTGTCCTCCTTTGCGCTCGAACAGTGCAGGATAGGCCCTGCGGTGTTCGACGTGTCGGTATTCACCAATCTCACCCGTGACCATCTTGACTATCACGGCACGATGGAGAATTACTACAAGGCAAAGAAGAAGCTCTTTGAGGGGCATACCCGAAAGGCGATAATAAATACAGACGACCGCTACGGGAAGAAGCTCTTCGCATCCAACAAGTGCGAGCAGCTTTCGCTTTCCGCATCAGAGGGCGATATAGTATATAAGGCGGGAGATTTTGCAAACGGCGTTACTCCCTTTGACATCACCTTTGAGGGCAGACAGTTCCATGCGGCTCTGCCCATGATAGGCGAATACAATGTGTGCAATGCGGCGGCGGCAGTATCCGTATGTCGTCTGCTCGGAGTGTCCGATGAGGACATAAAGAGCGCAGTGGAGAGCTTTGCGGGCGTGCGCGGCCGCTGTGAGATCATCCCCACGGGCAAGGACTTCACGCTGCTGTGCGACTATGCACATTCCCCCGACGGGCTTGAGAATATGCTCTCCTGCGTGAAGAAGAACACTCAGGGCAGGCTCATATGCCTGTTCGGATGCGGCGGCGACCGCGATGCTACCAAGCGCCCCATTATGGGTGCGACAGCTGCTAAGTATGCGGATGTGCTCATCGTCACATCCGACAATCCCCGCACGGAGGATCCCGACAGCATAATCGACCAGATCATCCCCGGCATACCCAAGAAGAAGGCATACATCCGCATCACCGACCGCAGAGAGGCTATATACCGCGCAGTCAGGGAAGCAAAGAGCGGCGATGTGGTGGTGCTTGCGGGCAAGGGGCATGAGGACTATCAGATAATAGGCACCAAGCACACTCATTTTGATGAGCGCGAGATAGCGGCGGATGCGCTGGCTGCACTCGATGAGACCCTCACAGACAAGGATATAGCTGCGTTCACTGGGGGCGAGAACAGGTCTGTGCCCTTCTGCATAGAGGCGGAGAATATCTCCTCGGATACGCGCACCATCACGGAGGGCAGCGTATTCATCGGGCTCAAAGGCGCTAATTTCGACGGCGGCGACTTCATTGACAAGGCGATAGAACTGGGCGCTGCTGCGGTCATAACCGACCGTGACGCGGACATACCCGAGATAAAGGTAAAGGACACATCTGCGGCTCTGCTCGATATAGCAAGGGGCTACCGCAGCAGGTTCGACATACCCCTCATAGGTCTTACGGGCAGCGTGGGCAAGACCACCACAAAGGAAATGACCGCCCGTGTGATGTCGTCGGTATATGAGACGCTGTGGACACACGGAAACCGCAACAATGAGGTGGGTATGCCCTTTACTCTGCTGCGGCTGAAAAAGTCCCATCAGGCTGCCGTGATAGAGATGGGTATGTCCCATTTCGGCGAGATAAGCCGCATGACACGCACCTGTCTGCCGACGGTATGCGTGATAACGAATATAGGCTGGTCGCACGCAGAGAATCTGGGCGACCGTGACGGTATACTCAAGGCAAAGCTTGAGATACTCGAGGGCGCAAAGCCCGATGCGCCGCTGGTGATATGCGGCGACGACGACAAGCTGGCACCTTTGAAGGGCACGCTTGACCGCCCTGTCATTGCCTGCGGCCTCGGCGAGGGCAACGATATAACCGCAAAGGACATCGCAGACAATGAGGAAGGCATGACCTTCACGGCGGTGTGCGGCGAAGAGAGCGCAAAGGTGAGCCTCGGCTGCAAGGGCAGGCACCATGTTACGGATGCGCTGCTTGCGATAGGTGCAGGAAAGGCGGCGGGAGTGCCGCTGGCAGCTGCAGCCGCAGCACTTGAGGGCTTCGTGCCCGAGGGGCTCAGACAGCATATCGAGGACAAGGACGGCATAAAGCTGGTCATAGACTGCTACAATGCAGCGCCCGCATCTATGAGGGCAGCGATAGACATACTCGCAGGAGTAAAGGCTGACAGGCATATCGCTGTGCTTGCGGATATGCTCGAGCTCGGCGACACATCCCCCGCACTTCATGCCGAGGTGGGAAAATACGCCGCAGACCTCGGTGCAGATGTTGTATGCTATGGCGAACTTGCGAAGAATATCGCAGAGGGAGCGGGCGAAAAGGGTATGCATTTCGACGACAAGGCGAAGCTCATCGCATATCTGAAGGAAACGCTCAAAAAGGGCGACGCGGTACTGTTCAAGGCGAGCAGGAGCATGAAGATGGAAGAAGTCGTCGAAGCGATAAAGGGTCAGTGATTGTACTATTAGTATAATATCTTTAGTATATACAAATAGTACAATCATACAGCTATACGATATGTATAGCAAAATTGAAATATACAAAATGTAATCAGGGTGTTTTTATGGTTTCTGTGTGGATAGTATTCCTTGCGGTGGTGATCGCATTCGCCGTATCTGCTGTGTCCGGCTTTGTGCTCATACCGCTGTTCAAGAAGATGGCGTTCGGCGCCACGATATATGAACAGGGTCCGGTATGGCAGAAGGACAAGAACGGTACGCCGCTCATGGGCGGGTTCATGTTCATGGCAGGCTCGGTGCTCTCTCTTGCGATATGTTCGGCGATAGTACACGGCAGAGCGGATTCCGGGCTTGGCACAAAGGATACGCTTAGCCTGCTCGCAGGCGTGATGTTCGCACTGCTCAACGGCGTGATAGGCTTCATCGACGACTACATCAAGGCGGTGAAGAAGCAGCGCGAGGGTCTTACGCCCAAGCAGAAGATGGTGATGCAGTTCCTGCTGGCAGCCGCCTATCTTGCGGCGCTGTATCTGCTCGGGGACACATCCACTGCCATACATTTCCCATTCATCGGCGAGCTTGACCTGTGGATATTCTACTATCCCATCATGATGCTCGTGCTGGTATACCTCACCAATGCGGTGAACCTCACCGACGGCGTGGACGGGCTCTGCGGCTCCGCTACCGTGGTATACTGTGCGGTGATGCTCGTGATATTCATGGCGGCAAAGATGGCGGATTACAGCCTCTACGCTGCTGCACTTGCAGGCGGAATCATGGGATTTCTCGTATGGAACCTGCACCCCGCCAAGATATTCATGGGCGATACCGGCTCGATGTTCCTGGGCGGCAGTGTGTGTGCGATGGGCTTTATACTCCATGAGCATGTAATACTCTGCTTTGCGGCGCTGCTCTATATCATAGAGGCGCTGTCGGTAGTGATACAGGTAGGCTGGTTCAAGATCACCAAGAAGAAATACGGCGAGGGCAGAAGGATATTCAAGATGACCCCGATACATCATCACTTCGAGATGTCGGGCTTCTCCGAGAACAGGATAGTGATCACCTTCTCGCTGTTCACGCTGCTGTCGGGCGCACTGGCACTCGTGATGTATCTGTTCGGCACTAAGTAATACGCACCTTTAAGGAGCTGTTAGCTTGAAGAAAAATACAAAAGAACAAGAGAAAAAGAAGCCGCTGAACTATGAGCGCATGGGGCATAATCCGCTCAAGCTGTTTATGCCCGGCTATATAATCAAGGGCAATGAGAACGAACGAGTATATCACCGCTATCTTCAGTTCGTGAAGTACAAGCAGGTGGATGTGCTGTATCTGATGCTGCTGGTGGTGCTCTGCGCCATCGGACTTGCCACGATGTTCTCCGCATCCTATGCATCCTCGATAAATGTCACAAGGGATCATATCGGCTACTACTACGCACAGAGACAGGCAGCATTCTTTATCGCAGGCTTTGCCGGGATATTCGTGCTGCAGTTCATTGACTATCATGTCACGAGAAATGTACTGATAAACGGTCTTATCCTGGGAGCGGGGCTGGCATTGATGGTGGCGGTGCTCGTCGCCGGACGTGCAGACCCCGAACAGGCTGCCATCGCGGGCGATGATGCGGGCGGTGCTACACGCTGGCTGTATATCTTCGGCATACGCTTCCAGCCTTCGGAGCTCATGAAGATGAGCCTTATCTTCGCACTGTCAAGGATACTCTCCGTCAATGCGGACAAGATAGGCTCCAAAGCAACATATGCAGAGGAATTCACGGTATGGTTCAAGTGCATGGCGCTCATCGGCATCACAGCCGTACTGATGTATAAGCAGCCCCATCTGTCGGGTATGGTGATAATATGCCTCATAGGCGTGTGCATGATGTATGTGGCAGGCATACGGCTGCCCTTCATGCTGGTGACAGTACTTGGCGGCGGTATAGGCGGCATAGCGATAATGCTCGCGAAGTACGCGGAGGGCGGCTATGTATACAAGCGTATCGAGGGCTGGCTCCACACATGGGATCCTGCCAATGCGGACATAGCGTGGCAGACAAGGAACTCGCTCATAGCCATAGGCTCGGGCGGACTGTGGGGACTGGGCTTCCGCAATTCAAGACAGAAGTTCCTCTACCTCCCCGAACCGCACAATGACTTCATATTCTCCGTTATATGCGAGGAGCTGGGCATAGTCACGGGAATAATCATAATCATACTCTTCGTCATGCTCACTATCAGGGGAGCGTGGACAGCGCTCAATGCCCTCGACCGCTACGGAATGCTCCTTTCGGCAGGCATATCCCTGCACTTCATCATACAGGTAATGCTCAATGTGGCAGTTGTATCGAATGCGATGCCGAATACCGGTATATCCCTCCCCTTCTTCAGCTACGGCGGCTCCGCCGTGTTGATACAGTTCCTTGAGGCGGGGATGGTGCTAAATATCTCACGACAATACTTCGAGAGACAAGGTATTGAACAGCAGAAGTCCGCAGAGCTCATACCTGTGGACAGGCGTAAAAAATAAACAAATTGTATAATATATAACGATATATACATATCGTTATACTATCGGGGTGTTAATATGCGAGTGCTTATTGCAGGAGGCGGAACTGCCGGACACATCAATCCGGCACTGGCCATATTGTCCATAATCAAACAGCGTGATCCGGATGCGGTATTTCTCTATGCGGGCACTCCCGGCGGCATGGAGTCCAAGCTCGTGCCCCGTGAGGGTATAGAGTTCGCCCCCATAAAGGTCAGCGGATTTCAGCGCAGGATAAGCCCCGAGAATATCGTGCGCAATATCCGTACGGTACACTATCTCATACACAGCGGCGCACGCGCAAGGAAGATAATCAAGGACTTTGAGCCCGACATCGTGATAGGCACGGGCGGATATGTCAGCGGCCCTGTGGTATTCACCGCACAGGCTATGCATATCCCTACCGTTATACACGAGCAGAATGCCTATCCCGGCGTGACCACCCGTATGCTTGCAAAGAAGGCGGACGGCGTGATGCTCACGATGGAGGAGGCCGCAAAGTTCATGCCCGGCGTGAAGTACGACCTCACAGGCCTGCCGGTAAGAAAGATATTCGACAATATGCCCGAAAGGGCACAGGCAAAGCGTGAACTCGGCCTTGACGAGAACGCGCCCTGCATATTCTCCTTCGGCGGCTCACTTGGAGCAGGTGCGATAAACGACTGTGCCATCGCGCTCATAAAGTGGGAGAAGTCGCAGGACAAGCCCGTATCCCATATCCACAGCTACGGCAAGATGGGGCATGATACCTTCGTCTCACGGCTGACAGAGGCGGGGATAGACCCGCAGTCCGACGGGCTGATAATACAGGAATACATACATAATATGGACACCTGCATGGCGGCGGCAGACCTCATCATATGCCGCTCGGGAGCATCCGCAATAAGCGAGCTCGAGGCTGCAGGCAGGGCATCCGTGCTCATACCCTCTCCCATAGTGGCGGGCAATCATCAGTATCACAACGCGATGACGCTCGAAAATGCGGGAGCGGCTAAGGTGATAGAGCAGAAGGATCTCACCGATGAGCTTATCGTGGACACGGTGAAGGAAATGATACACGACCCCGAAAGACTGAGGGAGCTTGAGACAAATGCGGCAGCGTGCCGCATATCCGATACTGCCGACAGGATCTATGAGGTGATACAGCGTGCAGTCAAAACCTGAGAAGAAGGGACTTTCCCCGAAGGACAAGGGCATAATCACCATAATCGCATTCGTGATAGTGGTGCTGCTGATGCTTGCGGCGATAACCTTCATGTTCCGCGTGGATACCATCATCGTTAAGGGCTCATCGAGCTATACCGCAGAGCAGATAAAGGATGCGGCACAGATACAGCCGGGCGAAAATCTGCTGGCGGTGGATACCGCTGCGGTGTCCGCAAGGATACAGAAGAAGCTGTTCAACGTGGAGGATGTCAAGGTCAGCCGCGCGCTGCTCCATTCAGTAGTGCTCGAGGTAGAGCCTGCAAAGCCGCTTGCAAACTTCATCACGCCCAAGGGAGTATATATCATATCCGAGAAGGGCAAGGTCATGCTCATCACAAACAAGGCAAGGGCTGGCCTTTACAACGTGGTGGGGACAGACCCCTGCCCCGCACTTCTCACAGGGGACAGATTCACCTCCAACGATGAGCGCAAGGATAAGGTGATACACGAGCTGCTGGCGGGGATACAGGCCTCTGACACCCTCGTGGCGAAGAATATCACCCTCATCGACGTGCAGAGCTTCTCTAACGTGGTGGTGACCTATAACAGCAAGATAGACGTGGCACTGGGCACGATAAACGATCTTGAATACAAGTTCGAGTATGCGTCCAACCTCATCTCCGGCAGCGTAGGCGACAAGGAGGGCATCATCAAGTTTCAGACGGATCCCTCAAGAGCAAGCTACATCGACAAGTCCGGACTTGATTACAACGACCAGGTGTACAAGGAAAACATCGAAAGCTACCGCGCGGAGACGAGCGTGAGCGAGGAAGAGGACGGCGAAGAGGGCGACGACGAGGAAGAGGACAGCGAGGACAGCGGAAATACTGTAAATATGGAATAGCAGATACGACCGGCAGCGATTTCTTTAGATGATTTGAAAGAAGTCTGAGCCGGGAAGACAAGGATAAGAGGAAAAGGTATGCATGAGCGTATAGAGGAGCTTGCGGAGGAATATCTCGATTCGGCAGTGATACTGCTGTCAGAGCTGATATCCTTCCCGAGCATAATGGGAGAGAAGCAGGACGGTATGCCCTTCGGCGAGGACTGTGCAAGGGTGCTCGAATTTGCTGAGGAGGAGCTGTCCGAGGAATTTGTGGTGCATAACTTCGACAACTACGCTGTGACGGCGCAGTTTGACGAGAGAGAGCCGGAGCTTGGCATACTCTGCCATCTCGATGTAGTTCCCGTGGAGGGGCAGGAGTGGCAAACGCCCCCCTTTGAGGCGGATATACGCGACGGCAGGATATACGGCAGGGGCGCGATAGACGACAAGGGGCCTGCGGCTGCGGTCATAACTGCTATGCGCATCGTTAAGGAGCTTGGCATACCGCTCAGGAGGAATGCAAGACTGATACTCGGCAGCAATGAGGAGAACGGCTCCGAGGATATGGAGTATTATCTGACAAAGGAGAAGTTCCCGCCCATGCTGTTCACCCCGGACGGCGAGTTCCCCGTGATAAACGGCGAAAAGGGAATGATCCGTTTTGGCATGGAATATCCTCTCGGAGAGATAATATCCATCACGGGCGGCAGCGTGGTGAATGCTGTGCCCGAGCGTGCGGAGGCGATAGTTCCCGCAGCAGAGATGGATCTTCCCGAATATGACGGGATTAAATTTTCTGTAGAAAACCTCGAAAATAATACAATGCGTATAACCGCCTGCGGCATAGGCGCACACGCATCCACTCCCGCACAGGGCAGGAATGCGCTGACAGCGCTGCTCGCGGCACTTGCTCCCCGATTTGAGGAGGCAAAACGGATATCCTCGCTGTTCCCCTTCGGTGAGACAGACGGCTCATCGCTCGGCATCGCGTGCAGCGATGAGGAGTCGGGTGCGCTCACCTGCGTGCTCAGCATCGCAAAGACCGCAGAGGGCAAGGCACAGTATATGTGCGATATACGCTTCCCGCTCGACAGACACAGCTCAGATATCGTATCAAGGCTTGAGGACATCACCGGCGGCAGTGAGGTGATGCATTCGGAGCCTCATTATGTGGACAAGGACAGCGATTTCGTCCGCGCTTTGCTCGAGGTATACGAGGATGTGACCGGCGACAAGGGCGAGTGCCTGTCCATCGGCGGCGGCACATATGTGCATGACACCGACAACGGCGTGGCATTCGGCGCCGAGTGGAAGGGCAATGACAATCATATGCACGGTGCGGATGAATTTATCGGCATAGATGAGCTCAGAAAGGATATCATCATATACGCCGAGACTATACTTCGCCTGTGTACCTGATGTATATACATAAGAAATATCTACATATAGTATAATCCTGCGCAGCAGATCCTGCAAAGCAGGAGCGAAAGAAGTGAAGCAATGGGATCTTCGGCATCAAAGCTGTTTGAGATACCTAAGTTCTTTGTGTTCAGCAAGATGGGCACATTCGCGGGAAGTGCGGAGGACAGGGATTTCAATTTCAAGGTGATACCTCACAAGACTGACGAAGGCAAGAGCATGGAGTGCTGCACATGGCACGGCAGGAACTGCCTTGAGAAGTCGGAGGTACAGTCCAAGACCTACACCCTCGACCAGGAGGGCTATGACAAGATGCTTGCCGACCTTGAGGAGATGTACTCATCCCTTCCGGAGGTGCAGACCGCATACCGCAGGCACAGGGAGCGGGCAGCACATCTCGCCGAGCACTATCTCGGCCTTGACGACTATGACAGGAACGGCGGGGACGACAAACCGTAAAAATTTTTTTATTGTGTAAATAATTCCCATATGTATGTGGTATAATATATATAGAACATAGATATGACCCGGACATCAGAAGGAAAGGAAGTTTTTAAAAATGGCTGACAAGAAGAAAAGCAAGCCCGCCCCTGTCAAGGTAGTAGACCAGGAGGACAAGAAGAAGGCGCTCAAGGCTGCCATAGCACATATAGAGAAGCAGTACGGCAAGGGTGCTGTAATGAAGCTGGGCGAGGCTCCCGCGATGAACGTGGAGGTAATACCCACAGGCTCGCTCACTCTCGACCTTGCACTCGGAGTAGGCGGTCTGCCCAGAGGAAGGATAGTCGAGATATACGGCCCCGAGAGCTCCGGTAAGACTACCGTTGCGCTCCACTGCGTAGCAGAGGCACAGAAGCTCGGCGGCGAGGTTGCGTTCATAGATGTAGAGCACGCCCTCGACCCTGTATATGCAAAGTCCCTCGGCGTGAATATCGACGACCTGCTCGTATCCCAGCCCGACAGCGGTGAGCAGGCGCTTGAGATAGCAGAGGAGCTCGTCCGCTCCGGCGCTATCGACCTTATCGTACTCGACTCGGTGGCTGCGATGGTCACCAAGGCGGAGATAGACGGCATGATGGGCGACTCCCATGTGGGACAGCTCGCAAGGCTCATGTCACAGGCTATGAGAAAGCTCACATCCGTAATATCCAAGACCAACTGCGTGGCTATATTCATCAACCAGATACGCGAAAAGGTCGGCATAGTATACGGCAATCCCGAGACCACACCCGGCGGACGTGCCCTCAAGTTCTATGCATCCGTGCGTCTTGACGTGCGCAAGGGCGAGGTCATAAAGAACACCGACGGTGTTATCGGCAACAAGATGAAGATCAAGGTGGTAAAGAACAAGGTATCGCCTCCCTTCAAGCAGACCGAGGTAGACCTGCTCTTCGGCAAGGGCATCGACCGCATCGGCGAGGTGCTCGACATGGCGGAGGAGCTCGATATCATCCACAAGTCGGGCGCATGGTTCAGCTACAATGACAACAAGATAGGCCAGGGACGTGAGAAGACCAAGGACTATCTGCGCGCAAATCCCGAGGTAATGGCAGAGATAGAGCGCAAGCTGTCGGAGAACCGCGACAAGATGCTCGAGATACAGGCTGCAGCCGATGACAACGAGGACGGCGAGGACATAGTATCCGCCATAGACGACGGCGGTACGGACGCTGCAGAGACTCCCGTGAGTGCCGTGAACATCGACATAGAGGCGGACGACGACTACGAGGCATTTGACCCCACATGATCATAACCGACATATCACCGTACAAGGGCAAGACCCTGTGCATGACGGTGACGGGGCGGGGCAGTGCAAAGATATACATAAATACCGACATCGCCGCTGAGCATCACCTTAAAAAGGGGATGACCATCACGGCGGATGAACTGCGCGGCGCCATTGCGGACAATGAGCGCCGCCGCTGTATGGAATGGGCACTGTATCTGCTCGACTACCGCCTGCGCTCCCGCAAGGAGCTGTTCGACAAGCTCTGCACCAAGTACAAGAAGCCCGTGGCTGATGCGGTATGCTCCCGTCTTGAGGATGAGGGCGTGCTCGATGACCGGGCGTATGCGGAGTATCTGGTGAACGATATGTCGAAGAACCGTCACTACGGTGTATACCGCATAAAGCAGGAGCTGTACAGGCGGGGGATAGATGCTGATATATCGGCGGAGGTGCTGACGGGAACGGACACCGATGAGGAGCTGCTCGACCTTATACGCCGCCGATATGCGGACAAGCTCGACTCCCCCGACAAGGTGAAGAGCGCCCTCGCCCGCCGCGGCTACACCTATGCCCAGATAAAACAGGCGATAGAAGTGTTCCGCAATGCAGATGAATAAACGAACAAAAGCCCGGAGCAAATTGACTTCACTTTAATGCCGGGCACTAATTGTTTCTGCGACAGATCGGGATTTATGGAGGATCAATTGTAATGAGAATGCGTTTTTCAATAATCATTTCAATTCTATTAGCCTTCATTTCATGTATTATTCTTTCAGGGTGTACTAATACTACTAATGATAATGTTAAGAATGATTCTGTCAGTTCTGTAAAAAGCGATAGTGAAATTGTTTCGATCAATATACACGAAACAGGAGGAGAAGATGGCAGAAATATAGAATGGAAGGTCTATTCTCAGAATGATAGTTTTTTTCTGTCATATTCGGATAATAACAAAACATATGGTGAACCAACTCAATGTATTTTTGAAATAACGGAACAGGAATACCGAAGAATCATGAGTCTTGACTATCAAAAATACATTGATGAATATGATGAGAGCTTTTGGGAAAACGTTGCAGATGCAGTATATTTCCAATCAACTATAACTTACAAGAACGGAGATATAGAAACAACAAATGCGATCATGACAGAGGCAACCATAAAATTGCAAGAGTTATCAAACGAATACAAGAACAGCAAACATCAATAACTTCTGATTTATATAACAGCCGAATAAAAATGCCGCTGAGCGTTTTTTCACGCTCAGCGGCAAAACTTCTATATGGGTATCTTTCTGACGCTCCGGGCTTTATTAATTCAATAGAGGATATCTTAGCGGGTATCAGTTACTAAACCCTGGACCCTATACCCTGAACTCTATCATAACCGTATCCCGTCCATAAAGGTGGAGATATTGTACATCAGAAGTATCTGGTCGTATTCTGCGGGGTCGGCGGCTTCCTTGTAGTCCGACTGTATGTATCTTGTGTCGAGCATGGTTATCTCGCTGTAATGCTCGGTAAAGAACGGTATCATAGAGTGTGCGTAGCTGTCCTTGAATACCAGCAGCCTGCCGCCGGGTCTGCCTGTCTTGATGGTGACCTTGGGCTGATTGCTGCCGAAGAATACGCTGTACTTGTCCTTGCGGTCAAGGTACTCATAGAAGTACATGCCCGCGTGTACCTCGGGCTCTGCGGACAGATCCGACCATATGTATACGGCGGGCTCGTTGCGCCCGGAGAGGGAGTATATGTCGATGCGGTCGGGCTCTATGCCGTCATACAGGGTCTTGG
The DNA here is from genome assembly GCA_017410745.1 of Oscillospiraceae bacterium. Lineage (GTDB taxonomy): Bacteria > Bacillota > Clostridia > Oscillospirales > Ruminococcaceae > Huintestinicola. Next base: position 2,865 of record JAFPPJ010000394.1, on the reverse strand, counting down.
AGTAGAACGTGCCGCGGAACTCGTCGCTTGCGTGGAAGCAGTCATAGGATGTGAGCGGTACCGCCTCAAAGCCCATTATCCTTGCCGCCGCCTGATATGCAAGATATGCTCCCTTGCTCGTCCAGTGGTGGTCGGTGCGGTAATAGATATAGTCGCTGCTGTTGGCGTGGAGCACGGAATATATGTCTATGGGGGTGATGCCGTGCAGCCCCTTCATTATCTCCCGTATATACGCCGCCTGATCGGGGTTGGGCGCATTCTCGGGCAGCTCCGATGAGTATATCTCCGCCTGGGTGGGAGCGAGCATCAGGAACACAGGCTTGCCGTACTCGGTCAGACTGTTCACTTTCTCGATGTTCTTTTCCGTGACAGTGGGGTCGGGAGCGGGTATCTTCTCCACAAGGCGGTCATGCAGTATATACACATCGTTGACATCCTTGCGCTGCTGTATCAGCTCGGCATAGGTGCGCGCCTTCACGAATCTGTCCGCCCCTATGAAATGGTCGGACAGGTATTTCTCCACTCCGTCGGTGAAACTGCCGCTGTAGACCTTCTTAGCGCTGAAGGCGGGGAATTTCGCAAGGTAGCGGTTCTGATTCTCCGAGAAGTCCTCCTTCGGCCTGAATATCGTGAGCAGTGCAGGCACGATGAGCATGGAGAAGAACACCAGGACCCGTGCCAGCGTCATGGCACGGGTGAGCCGTCTGGCTTTCTTGTTTGTCACGACAGCTTAGCACCGCAGGGGATGCTGTCATCGACGAAGAGCACCTTTGCTTCTTCGCCTACCGATGCGGCTACTATCATGCCGTTGGACTCCACACCGCAGAGCTTTGCGGGCTGGAGATTGGCCACGAGTATGATCTTCTTTCCGATGAGGTCTTCGGGAGTATACCATGCAGCGATGCCGGATACTACCTGCCTCTCGCCGAAGCCGTCGTCAAGTATGAGGCGCAGCAGCTTCTTGGATTTCTTGACCTTTTCACATTCCTTTATCTTGGCTATGCGCAGGTCTGCCTTGAAGAAATCGTCTATGCCGATGAGGTCGGACAGGGGTACGAGGTCTATCTCGGGCTCTGTCTTGGGTGCGCTTGCCTTTATTATCTCGTTGAGCTCGTCTATCTCCTTTTCAGCATCTATTCTCGGGAATATGATGCCGCCCTTGTGTACGGTGACAGCTGCGGGCAGAACGCCGAACTTAGCCGCATTCTCATAGGTGCATTCGCTCTCGGATGTGCCTATCTGCTCCCATACCTTAGGCATGGTGGAGGGCATGAAGGGACACAGGAGGGTAGATGTTATCCTGATGGTCTCGAGCAGGTTGTAGAGCACCGATGCAAGGCGAGCCTTCTTGGAGTCGTCCTTGCCGAGTATCCACGGCTGAGTCTCGTCGATGTACTTGTTCGCGCGGGAGATGACCTTGAATATCTCAGCGAGCGCGAGGGAATGCTGAGCCTCTTCCACAAGGCCTGCCACGGTGTCGCGCAGGGAGGAAGCCATAGCTATGAGCTCGTCATCTGCTGCATCGGGCTGTCTGTCGGTGGGCAGAGTGCCGCCGAAGTACTTGTCTGCCATTGCAACGGTACGGGAAACGAGGTTGCCCAGGTCGTTTGCAAGGTCGGTATTTATGCGGTTTATCATGATCTCGTTGGAGAAGTTGGAGTCGGAGCCGTAGGGCATGTCGCGGAGTATCTGATAGCGCACCGCATCCACGCCGTAGCGCTCACCGAGCACGAACGGGTCGATAACGTTGCCCAGGGACTTGGACATCTTAGCACCGTTGAAGGTGATCCAGCCGTGGCCGTAGAGCCTCTTGGGCAGGGGCACATCGAGCATCATGAGTATAGCGGGCCACACGATGGAGTGGAAGCGCACGATCTCCTTTGCGGTCATATGCATCTGAGCCGGCCAGTACTTGTCAAAGTCGTTATAGGTATCGTTCTCGTAGCCCAGTGCGCTGATATAGTTTATGAGCGCATCGAGCCATACATATATGGTATGCTTCTCGTCAAAGGGAACGGGTATGCCCCACTTTACGGTAGTTCTCGATATGCACAGATCCTCGAGGCCGTCCTTGACGAAGTTGTTTATCATCTCGTTCACGCGGGACTCGGGGCGCAGATAGTCCGTATTCTTCAGCAGGTCGATTATCCTGTCGGTCATAACGGACAGCTTGAGGAAATATGCCTCCTCCTCTGCTTCCTTGACCTCTCTGCCGCAGTCGGGACATTTGCCGTCCACGAGCTGTGTCTCTGTCCAGAAGCTCTCGCAGGGGACGCAGTACTTGCCCTTGTATGTGCCCTTATAGATATAGCCCTTGTCATAGAGCTTGCGGAATATGTTCTGCACGGTCTCTATATGGTAGGGGTCGGTAGTCCTTACATAGCGGTCATAGCTGATGCCCATGAATTCCCACAGACGCTTGAAGTTTGCAACTATGCCGTCTACATACTGCTGAGGGGTCAGACCCTCTGCCTCTGCCTTCTGCTGTATCTTTGCTCCGTGCTCGTCCGTACCTGTGAGAAACATCACGTCATGGCCCTGCATCCTCTTGAAACGTGCGATGACGTCGCAGGCAACGGTCGTATAGCAATGCCCGATATGGGGATTGCCCGACGGATAATAGATCGGTGTGGTGATATAGAATGTTGACATGATTATTCCTCCCGGAAATAGATATGGTCTTCTGTGCCCGTATACAAGAGAGCATACACGGGGACAATATATATTATACCACTATTATATGTCCTTGTCAAGGTCGGCAGTGCCGACGTATGTGTCAAGTAAAAGTAGGCAGATAATTAGAAAAAGGTCACAACAAACAAAAAAAGATGATAAAATTGTAGAATACTAACAACCGCAAAGCTT
>JAFPPJ010000393.1 GCA_017410745.1 Oscillospiraceae bacterium | reverse complement strand
GTATCGGCGGCTCGGTCACTTTGAATTAAACAATAGATAAAGATAGCGGACGGAGTCCACAGCCGGTTCGCTGAGATATGCCTTCGAACGGCAGTATTGGCGGCTCGGTCACTTCCATCCGCAGAAAATTCGCACTTGTCGGGAAAACTCTTGACAAGTGCGATTCTTTATGATATAATATAAACAGATTTATATAAATGAGTTTATATTATAGGAGGGCATATGGCACGAAAGGTCAGCATATCAAGGGATATGATACTTGAAGCGGCGCTCGGCATGCTTATCAGAGACGGCTACTCATCCATAAACATCAAGGCTCTGGCGGAGGAGGTGGGCTGTTCTACACAGCCTATCGCATGGCACTTCGAGAACATGGAGGGGCTGAGAAGGGCTCTTGCCGTATATGCACGGGAGTATGCGGGGAAGAAGGCTGTGCCCGATGCGGACAATGCGGTGGATGCATTTGAGGGAATGGGCAGGGCATATATCTCAATGGCAAAGAACGAGCCAAATCTGTTCAGGTTCCTGTATCTCGGCGAGAGTCGCATCAGCAGGCCGTTCGGGCTTGAGGGGCTCGATATCCGGGGCGACGATATCACCACGGGTGATGCGGATATGGCGGCGGGGATAGCGCGTCAGACGGGGCTTTCATATGAGAGGGCGCAGGAATGCATCAGGAACACCATAGTATACGCACACGGTATCGCTGTCATGATCGCCACGGGAGTCCTCGACATATCCGAGGACAATGCGATGAAGATGGTGAAACACGCATCGGAATGCTTTGTATCGGGAGGTAAATATGAAAGATAAAGTAAAGCTTCAATATCTTCTGCCCATCAGGTGTGTCATATTCCTGCTTTTCTATGCGTTCAAGGCACTGCGCGGGAATAATGACATAAGCAGTTGGTCGGTGATCGCATCTGTGACAAATATCTTCACCGTGTATATCATAATATCGGCGGCAAAGCCGCGGGGCATGTCCTATGCACAGCTCATAAACTACCGCAAGGGGCAGTTCAGGGCGAAGGACATACTTCTTATCATAGGCTTAGCGGCTGTTGGCATGGGCGGGATGTATCTGTCGGGGCTCCTGTGCTACGGCACGATAATGCCGGAGGCAGCCATTCGGCTCATGGCGCCTATACCGCCGTTCTTTGCGATAACGAACCTGCTCGTGCTCCCTGTGACTGCGGCGCTTGCGGAGGATGGACTGTATCTCGGATGCGGTGTGGGGCAGATAAAGAACAAATATGCGGCGCTGATCATACCCGCATTATTATACGCACTGCAGCACTGCTTCATCCCGACCATTTTTGATGTGAGGTATATGCTGTACAGGTTCCTTTCATTCCTGCCGCTGACGGTGATATTCTGTGTATACTACCAAAAGAAGCGCGATCCGCTGCCTGCGATGATAAGCCACGGACTGCTCGACCTTGCAACTTCATCGACCATACTTGCAATGTCCGTGATACCGGGACTGTATGAGCAGGCGCTAGGTCAGGGCTGATACAGACAGTTTCGGCAGGGATAGTGAACGGCACCGTGATATGACCGCAGCGGCTCGCAAGCTGCGAACAGGCATCACAACGTCAATATCCTGCATCGCTCCTTTGAATAGGACACTTCATCGTGCGGCACCTGTGAATATGCACTTGACAGAAACGGAACATATATGTTACAATGCATACAGGGCAATGCTCCCTGACGGGACCTGCCGTGAGATATACTTATCGGGTACAGGTGTACCGTGAGTATATGATGAACTGACATTACAAAGGAGGAGACAATGGGCATACGATGGGGAGTCATGGGTACTGCAGGCATAGCAGCAGGCTGCACGATACCCGGAATGAAGCAGGCAAAGGACTGCGAGCTGTACGCGATAGCAGGCAGAAGCATGGCAAAGGCGCTTTCCTTCAAGGAAAGGTTCGGCTTTGAAAAGGCATATGAGGGCTACGATGCACTGCTCGAAGACCCGATGGTGGATGCGGTATACATCCCCCTGCCGAACAATATACACTGCGAATGGGTGATAAAGGCGCTGAACGCTCACAAGCACGTCCTGTGCGAAAAGCCTATGGCTATGAACGAGGGCGAGATGCGCAGGATGTTTGAAGCCGCAAGGGAAAACGGCGTGATACTCATGGAAGCGTATGCGTATCTGCACAGTCCGTATATCAGTGCGCTCAAGCGCATAATAGCGAGCGGCGAGATAGGCAGAGTAGACTATGTGGACACCGCATTCCTCACTCAGGGCTATTCCGAGGATTTCAGACTTCACAAGGAGCTCGGCGGCGGCGGCATATACGATATAGGCTGCTACTGCACGACTATGATACTCTCGCTCATAGATGCGCCCATCGACTATATCAGGGCGGATGCGGAGCTCGACAGCACAGGCGTTGACCATATGGCATCGGTACTCATAGGCTTTGAGGGCGGCGTGAGGGCATCCTTCAACGCGGGCATGATGCTCGGTACGGATACCTGCGACAGATACGACAGACTGTTCATACACGGCTCTAACGGATATATCCGTTCGGATGCGGAGTACAATCAGTCGGGCGAGATGGAGATAATCATCACCTCGAAGCAGGGCGGCGACAGGGTGTCACGCATAGAGAAGGTATGCGCAGGCTCTAACTATGCCCTTGAGATAGAGCAGATGAACGCATGCATCAGGGGAGAGGCGGAACCGCTAATCTCCGAGAACTTCTCCATAAAGAACATGAGACTGCTCGACCGTATACTCGATGCAGTGGGATATACCGGTGCAAGGCGCGGCTTCGTCCTTGACAACGGCGCTGTCATACCCGCAGTGGGCTTCGGCTCATATCTCTCCACAGAGGGCGGCGCGAATGTCATAAAGGATGCCCTCGATGCGGGCTACCGATATATTGATACCGCAAGCTTCTACAACAACGAGGAGCAGATAGGCAAGGCGATAGCAGAATACGGCATACCCAGGGAGGAGATATTCCTTTGCAGCAAGGTATGGCAGACGGAGCTCGGTACCGAGAAGACACGTGCATCCTTCGAGGAGTCCTGCCGCAGACTTGGCACGAACTATCTTGATATGTTTTTGATACACTGGCCAAAGTACGGCAATGATCCCGACTGGCTCGAGAAGGCAAGGCAGGCATGGGCCGTGATGGAGGATCTCTACGACGAGGGACGCATAAAGGTCATAGGCCTTTCAAACTTCCTCCCACATCATATCAAGCCGCTGCTTGAGACCGCACGCATACGCCCGATGGTAGACCAGCTCGAGCTCCATGTGGGATATATGCAGGAGTATACGCTCTCCTATCTCAAGAGCGAGGGGATACTTCCGCAGGCGTGGAGCCCTCTTGGCAGGGCAAGGGTGATAAACGACGGCGAGGTGCGCAGACTTTCCATGAAATACGGATGCACTGCCGCTCAGCTGCTTCTCCGCTACCTGATACAGAGAGGCATACCCGTGATACCCAAATCATCCACTCCCGAAAGGATGAGGGAGAACATGGATGTGTTCAGCTTCAGCATATCAGATGAGGATATGTCGTTCCTCTCCTGTCTCCCCGAAAGAGGCTGGTCGGGCGAACATCCCGATCTGTAATGGACATAATATCCGACAATAAAAGACTTGAGGAGATACATATGAAGGAAATATCAAAACTGATGACGTACAGAGATTCCATAAAGGTGGTGGATGCCACGCTCCGCGACGGCGGACTTGTCAACGACTTCTTCTTCGATGACGACTTTGTCCGCAGCCTGTATCTTGCCAATATCAAGGCGGGCGTTGACTATATGGAATTCGGCTACAAGGGCGACAAGGAGATGTTCGACCCGCAGAAGTTCGGCAAATGGAAGTTCTGCAGCGAGGAGGATATCAGAAAGATCGTCGGCGACAACAACACCGACCTTGGCATAGCAGTAATGGCTGATGTGGGCAGATGCAACTACAAGCAGGACATATTGCCCCGCAGCGAGAGCGTCATAGACCTTATCAGAGTTGCCACCTATCTCAATCAGATACCCACAGCAGTAGATATGATCGAGGATGCCAAGGCAAAGGGCTACGAGGTCAGCTGCAATATCATGGCTATATCCGCAGCACAGGAGGGCGACGTGAGAGCAGCGCTCGATATCCTCGGACAGACCTCCGTGGATGTGATATACATCGTTGACAGCTTCGGTGCGCTCTATCCCGAGCAGCTCCAGAGAGTAGCGGCACTGTACACGGAGTATGCAGAAAAGTACGGCAAGCGTGTGGGTATACATGCGCACAACAATCAACAGCTCGCATTTGCCAACACGATAGAAGCCGCAGGCGACGGCGTAGACTGGCTCGATGCCACCTATTCCGCTATGGGCAGGGGAGCGGGCAACTGCGCAATGGAGCTCCTTCTCGGTTTCCTCAAGAACCCGAAGTACAACGTGTTCCCCGTGGTGAAGTTCATCGAGGAGCATATGAACAGGCTGCGTGAAGAGGGCATAGTATGGGGATACGATCTGCAGTATCTGATGACAGGCCTTCTCAATCAGCATCCGAGGACAGCCATTGCCTTCACCAAGGAAGGCAGAAAGGACTATGCCGAGTTCTACAAGGAAATAGTCGCTATGGACTGATCCCATATTATCACAGAAACACCGGCAAGCCAATGCCGGTGTTTTTTTGCAATATACGCAAGCGGCTGTAATACATTACACAGGTGTACAAAAGTGCCGGCATCGGTATACACTCTTTATAGCAGAATATGCACTTTAGATGCACCGGGAATTTCTTGTGAAAATCCCTGATATGTATTATTTGCGGTGAAAACCTGGTCTTTATGTACCTGAAACAGATAAAACGCTGTGCACTTGTTTATTCGGATATATCAGTATTGGGCAGAAAACCACATTTTCTGATTAGATTGATATCAGAGCATGATGTATAATGTATACAGATGGTCATACGATCATACAATAAACAGGGGTGTACAGGAGGATAGATATGGCAATGATGGAAAGGCCGCAGGTCAGCACGATAAGCGGCGGCAAATGCTGGGAACACGAGTATGAAAAGTTTTATCTCAAGGTGTATGTGCCCGATAATGATCTGGACGGGCAGACAAATAACTACAGCTTCAGAGCACCGCTGCTGCTGGTCTTTGAGGAACACAGGCAGGATATGGAGAGCGCAGTCAGATCTGCGCAGGAGAGCGGGCTCGCTAAGATAGCAGCGGATGCTGATTCGAGCGTACTGTTCGTATATCCCACAGATGAAAAGGGCTGGGAGGGAGCAGATCAGAGCCTCTATGCGGCAGTCATAGCCGAAATAAAGATGATACCTGTTTATAAGGACGGTATCGTTGAGAATTTTGATTTCTTCGCACAGGAATTCAAGGGGTATTTTGTGCGCGGAGCGATATTCCGCGCGGATATATACAGCTTCGGTGCTTCTGCCGATTATGTTGCAAGGAATCTTCTTGCCACGCTGCAGGGCGAATATCTGTGGGGCCCCGGTGAGATAACTCCCGCAATGTGCTCTATGGAAAGGCTCAGTATCGTTCCGGATGTGCAGAGGAAGGATATCGCCGTGATAAGCGCAGGCAACAGCGATGAGATAAACAAGGCTTTTGACGGATGTGAAAATGTGCTCATCAAGGACAGAGCCGAGTATGAGAAAGACTTCCATTCATTCGTGAAGAAGTTCAGGATGTGGTGCGGTCAGATGCAGCTTGAACCTGATCTCCCGTCTCTTGGCATGACCGAGGATGTGGGGAGCGTGACCGTTGAAACTTCTCCCGACAATACACAGATAAAGGATAAGACCCATAAGGTAGGGTATTTTGCATACTATAACAACAACGCATTCGACGAAGGGGCTGTTCCTCTCGTTATAGGCTTCCACGGCGGCGGAGATTCCTCGATGTATCTCACCTATGTAGCGGGCTGGTGGGAGATCGCACATAAATACGGTTTCCTGTTCGTATCGATAGAAAACCATCAGTTCGTAACTGCAACAGAGGCAGCAGCCGTGATAGAAGAACTGAAAAAGCGCTACGGTATAGATGAGCATCGTATATATGCGACGGGCTTTTCAATGGGCAGCGGCAAGACATGGGATATGTATCAGGAGTATCCCGAAATACTCGCAGGCATCATGCCGGCAAGTGCGCTTTTCCCCGTGTATACCACATTCTTTGGCACACCCTGCACAGAAAATCTGAACAAGTCCGTTCCCGTACCGATATTCTATTCGGGCGGAGAGAAGTCACATCTGCCGGAGCTGCCGTTCCAGTCGGCACAGTCTGTAGAGCGTGAGATATATGCGGCTCAGGTGAACCGCCTCAGCAAAAGCTTTGAAAGTATATCATTTGAAGACAAGGACAGCTGGGATGATCCGATATGGGGCATAAAGGGCGACCGTGTTGAAAAGGTCTTTGATCCGTCAAGAGGAAGCACCCTCACGATAAACTATTATAACAGCGATGACGGTATATGCCGCACTGCCTTTGCAAGTGTCAGCGGACAGGTGCACGAATGCCGCCAGCACAGCTGTGAAAATGCATGGAAGTTTATCTCACAGTTCAGAAGATAACGAAACAGGCTGCAAGTTGTAACTTGCAGCCTGTTTGCGCATCATATTGACGTATATCCTGATCAACTCTGCGGTGTGAAAAGTCTGTCGATAAGCTCTATCGCACGCTCGTACCGCTCGGCATAGCCGCCGCCTATGCGGACGCATCTGAAGCCGAAGCGCTCGTAGAGCTGCTCTATCCTGTCACTGTATTTCTGCCTGTTCTGCTCTATCTCTTTGCTGCGGTCGCCGTCCTGCACCCATGCTACATCGGGCTCTGCGTGGAGTATAAGATCATAGTGATTTATCCGTGCGATGCTCTCGGCAAGGCCGATGTTCTCTTCACTCCCGCTTTCGAGGAATTCCATGAAGAATCGTGTTATAAGGCAGTCCGTGTCCTCTATAAGCACCTTGTTGCTGTGCTCGATGAGCCGCATCTCCTTGGCCTTGTGTTCGAGCAGTATCCGTGTGAAGTCCTGCGGTATCATCATCTCATCTGTGCCCGAAAGTTCCGACAGATCGCGCCCCACTTCCTCAAGGTAATTGGTGTGGTAGTGATGGGCAAGGTTTATGGTGAGCACCGATTTGCCGCAGCTCTCGGAGCCTATTATCAGAACCTTCTTCACATAGTGCGGACGGACGAACATGGGGAGCCAGTCCCAGTGACCGTATATGTCCTTTCGTATCTCGGTGGAGCTCAGACCGTCACGCTCAAATATGTACAGCTCGCTTTCGGGATAACATATATTCCAGAAGCTCGAGTTATCATAGTCGCTGCCGCAGAATACAACGTCTATCGGCTGCCCTATGGCCTCTCTGACCTTTTTGCAGTCCGCCTCCCAGTACTCGCTTGTGTACTCCGCCTTGGTCTTGAGCTTGTCCTCGAGCAGGAGTATCTTTACATTGCCGATGTGGCTTGTGAGAGTATATACCCAGCGGTACTTGACTCTCGCATCCACGTCTATGCCGTCATTGCGGCAGGAGATCACCACATAGAGCTGTTCGCACATGGAAGCGGCTCTGAGTATGCATTCCATATGGCCGTTGTGCATGGGATTGAAGGAGCCGCCGTACATCCCGATATGATACTTCATTCCCGCCTTCATGCGCTCACCTCCGCAGCAACGGGCTTTTCCCGTGAGTCATTGTACCACTTGATGAACATGAATACCGCATTGACAAGATATATTATCCACATCAGCAGTACAGCCACGCTCTCACCGCCGTTGAAGAATGCAGCCACCCACATTATCACAGATACCGCATCCACCGCTATCCATACTATCCACTGCTCCGTGAAGCGCTTTATCATGAGTATCTGCGCCACTATCGAGAGCACCGTGCTCATGCTGTCCACAAGAGGAAGATTGCCGCCCAGGAGACCAAGTACATAGCTGTAGCCGAGTATGCCTGCTATGCTCACGATGGTGACGATTATGTCCTGCTTTATGGTCATGCGCTTCTTGGCGACCTCCTGCTTGTCCTCATCCATATTCTTCTTCCATACGAACCAGCCGAGTATATTGGTGGGGAAGTAGTAGAGGAGATTGAGCATCACATCGCCGTAGTATTTTGCCTGCCATGCCACATAGGCGTACAGCACCACATTCACCGTGCCGAAGAGGTATGTGGACATCTTGCCCTTGCCGCAGAGTATCACGCAGGTAACGCCCGTGAGGGATGCGAGTATGCCCACAAGCGTATCTCCGAGATAAAGTGAGATCGCGAGCAGAGCGATATTTGCGAAAACGAGCCAGAATATCTCACGCTTTTTCCAGCCGCTCATCTCATTTTTTATAAATCTGCCGAGCCTTTCCATAATGGCCTCCTTTTTTGTCATATCTGCAGCATCGCCTTGTTGAATGCGGTGAAGTTTTCGGTATCCTTATCACTGCAATAGACCGCAAACTCCACAAGGTCGAAGCACTGCCTGTATTTCTTCATCACATCGCGGTATGCTGCCGCCACCGTATACGGATCGTTCATGAATGCGCCGCAGCCGAATGCACCGAGTACGAGCATATCCGCGCCGCTTGCCTGTGCCGCATGGAGTATATGCATCGCACGCCTGTGGTGCAGCTCATACAGCTTGTCATTCGTGATGCGCAGTACTATGCCGCCCTCGTGGTTGTATATATTGGCGGGGGTGGGTCTGAGATTGGGGGCGGCACAGCTTATCACATCTACCGGGACAAAGCTGTCTGTGCGCTGCGGCATATCCTCATCGGTCTTGCATATCACTATGCCCGGGGTATATATGCAGGTATCGTCATGCAGGTTGTCTTTTTTGTGGTTCGGCCCGTAGTAGCGCTTTCTGAGCTCGGGCGTACAGAGTACGGGGTAGAGTGTAGAACAGCGGCACAGACATTCCTCCTGTGCGGATGCGCCCTTTGCCACACCGCCTCCGGGATTGGTGGCAGAGGCGAAATTCAGCACTGCTATACGCTTGTCGGGGTGCTCGCCGTGCAGCTTCACCGCTGCTTCATATGTCCTGTGGCGTGTCACTGTGACGATGCCCTCACGGCCGCTGTCACGGAGTATCGGCTTTATGTCCGCCGGAAATATCTTTGTATTCGCGATACTGTCCGCTATCGCTTGCTTCAGATACGCGTTTTCCAGACAGTATTCCCGCGTATCCTCGAATACATCTATAAGCTGATTTTTGTCTGACATTGTATCATCTCCTTGTATAGGTCAGGGTTTGGTCATGGCATTTTGCCGGATCCCTTTTTATCAGAACATATCATAGTCCTCGTACCATTCAAGGACGGCTGCCTTGAAGCTGTTTACCGAGAATTTCAGCGCATCTTGTTCAGCCTTTGCGATATCGCTATATGCTTTCGCCTGAAGCGTGTTGTTCGCATCATTAACTATATGACTGACAAGCTTGCTTTTCCATGACGGTACGGTATATTCCTGCGCCCTGTCAAGTATTATCACATAACGAGGTCTTTTGTATCTGCTGTCTTTCCCGACGACGTCCTCGTAGTTATCATTTTTGTATATGCATTTCCCGTTCTCATATACCGAATGTCTTTGCAGTACGAGTATCACATATCTGCCTGCACCGAACTGCCATGCCCATTCCCGGCCAAAATCGCTCTGCTCTCCGAAATCGGAGGCATCGTCATGTGCATATGCTATATATTCACCGTTATGCTTATGTGCCTCAAAGATCTTGTCTATGTTTTCCTCTTTGAATACATCCGTATATCTCATATCCATCACCCTTTGTTTCATCGGCCTTTTACAGTTTCTGTATGTCTGTCGGTGTCTTCACCGTGTATATCCTGAGGTCGGGGTCATCATGCTGCACAAATCTCCACATACTGTATCCGCAGTTTTCCCCGTGTCCTATCGTCATGGCCAGGAAGCCGTATGAGAGCAGCTTCTTTTCTTCATCCGAGCCGCGTTTGACCGGCTCCTTTGCGGTAAGCTCCGTTCTGCCGTCGTTATGCTCTGTGAGATAGCAGTCTATATCTCTGTAATATGCGTTGGTCTCAAGGATATATGCTTCTGTTATCTGCGGTCTGAGTTTGTTTATCAGATCCGGGTCGCTGGGGCTGTATTCGTACTCACCGTCAGCCGTTCTGAAAAATCTGCGTATCATAGCCTATGCCTTCCTGTACAGCTTGCTCGGCCTGTGTGCGGCACCCGTGAGCATATTGCCCGTCTC
>JAFPPJ010000392.1 GCA_017410745.1 Oscillospiraceae bacterium | reverse complement strand
GCCTCCCTTTCGGTAAAGCGAAATTCCAAGAGATTTCTCATAACCATCGTGTCTATGGTGCTCAGTATCGTGCTGTACAGCGGTTTTGCCTATACGGTGCAGCTGATGGGCGAGGGCACAGAGAACAAATTCACTGTGCTGCGCGACCCCTACGATTTCGTGGTGGACTTTTCATCCTACGAGCCTGAAGCATCCTTTGATGCGGCGAATGATATCCTCATGAGCGGCAATAGCTTTTCCGAAGCACAGAGCATGTCCAGCTTCATGGTGTTCATGGATAAGGAGGGCTTCGGTTCCGACCTGTACCAGTCGGACAGCGGACTTCTCAATATCATGCCCGTAAACCGCTACACCTTCGAGAAGCACATCAAGTCAAGCGTATCCTATGATGAGATGGGCAGCGGCCTGCTGCTGTGCCAGTCTTTGTATGATGACAACTACCAGTTCAGATACAATATGTACGAGACTCCTCCCGAAAAGGTGTCGGGCAATTTCTTCTCTTCACAGCGCCTGTCGTTCGGCGAGGAATGCAGCTTCGATGTAAAGGGACTGTATACCACGTCCAACAGGCTGTATATGGGACAGAACAGGCAGCCTGCCGCAATAATGACGGACGATGCGTACAAGGCTCTGCTTGCTGCAAGAGGCGGAGATGATGAAACAGTCATAGTCAAGGGAGCGGACGGCTCGGAATACAAGATCTACAAGTCGAGGATCATGGTAGGTGCGGACAACAGGGAAGAAGCAAAGCTCTACCTCGATAAATACTTCTACAATGAATACACCGACAATGCGGCGGACAGGGCGGATGCCGAGATGTTCATACGCATAATACAGGTGGTGGGTACGTTCGTTATCGTGATAATATCCATCATCGCGGTGATAAACATAGTCAATATCATATCCGCCAATGTGCTCAACCGCACATCCGAGCTTGCGATGCTGCGCGCCTGCGGAATGTCCAACTCGCAGATATATTCGCTGCTGATGCGTGAGAGCACGATATACGCAGGAATATCCGGCGTTATATCGCTTGCACTGATAGAGCTTATCATATTTGCGGTGCAGATACCGTTCAGGACAAGATTTGAGGATCTTGACTTTGACGACCTCAACTTCACATTCTCATATGTGGAGCCCCTCAAGTATCTTGTGATAGCGGTGATAGCTGCATTCCTGGTGGCTGCGGCAGCCTCGTTCATATCCGCAAGGCGCACGCTCAAGTCTACGATAGTGGAGAATCTCAGAAGCATTGAACAGTATACCTGATATAGCGGCAGCCTTCGGGCTCATCCCGGACAGTATAAGCGAAATGAGCGGCGGGCATATCAACCGCACCTATCATATCGTATGCGGCAGCGATGGATATGTGCTGCAGCTGATAGACAGCGATGTGTTCGGCGATGCTGTGCTGCTTGAAGAAAACACCGCAAGGGTATGCGATGCCTGTGAGCGGCACGGCGTAAGAGTGCCGCAGTATATGGGGTATGTGCGTGACGGCTGTACCGCACGCCTCAGCAGGTTCATCCCATCCGAGGGAGCACCGGAGCCGGAAAGGGCAGCATATGCCTACGGCAGCTTCCTGCGTGCGGTGGAGACCATAGCACCGCTCAGATGCACGATAGATGGCTTCCATGAGATAGACAGGTCGTATGAGACCCTTGACAGGGAAGTGTACCGAATATATACCGGCGCTTATGAGAATATGGCGCATGCTCCCCGCAGGAATATACACGGGGACGCTAAGCTCGGCAATATCATAGCATCCGAGCCGTATACGGTTGCTGACCTTGATACGGTGATGTATTCGTATGCGGCGATAGATTACGGCGATATACTCCGCACATCCTGCACGGACGATACCGACGGCACCGGCGTGATCACCGACCGCTTCACGGCGGCTGCGGGACTTGCGCAGGATGAGATACGGAGCCTTCCCTACGGAGCGGTATTCGTTACCGCAGAGCTTTTGCTGCGGTATATGGATGCGCTGCGGGGACGCGGAAGTCTCATAAGGACGGACAATGCACTTGAAAGGACAGTACAGCTCAGGAGACAGCTTGAAATGTTTGTGAATGCACTATAGATGCATAGAAGGAGTGATCTTATGAAAAAGATCGTATCGGTGCTGCTTGCGGCGATGTTGTTCACATCCTGCGGTGCAGCTGAAAAGGTCGAAGAGTTCATGGATATTGATTCAAATATAGGCATGAATGCGCCTGTGCTCGGTTCCGTCACATCCGTGACCAATGCGGAGACTACCGTCACCGAGGAGGTCACCACCACCGTGGCCACCGAAAAGACAGCCGCACAGCTCCTCGATGAGAGAGCCGATGAGATAGCCTCCGGCATGAAGACTGCCGAGAAGATAGGACAGCTCCTGCTTGCACGCTGCTCCGACGATCCCGTATACGACATGGAGACATACCATCTCGGCGGCATCACATTCTATGCAAAGGATTTCGAGAACAGAGACCCGGACAGCTTTAAGAAGCTGACGGACAGCATCACGGAGAAGGCTCCGGTAACACCGTTCTATGCGGTGGATGAAGAAGGCGGCAGCATCGTGCGTGTCAGCAAGTACAGGAAGTTTCGCGATGAGCCCTTCGCATCACAGAAGGATCTGTTCAACAGGGGCGGACTTGAGCTGCTTGAAATGGATACCGCAGAGAAGGCAGAGCTGCTCCTGAGCGTAGGGCTCAACTTCAACCTTGCGCCCGTAGCGGATATATCCGAGGATGAGAACAGCTATATCTATGCACGCACACTCGGACAGAATGCGGAGACCGCAGCACCTGCCATAGAATGCATAGTGCATACCGCCAATGAGAACGGCATGGCATCGTGCCTCAAGCACTTTCCGGGATACGGCGAGAATACCGATACCCACAAGGGCATGGCACATGACCCGAGAGAGGCATACGAGTTCTACAACCGTGACTTCTCGGTATTCAGCGCGGGGATAAATGCTGATGAAGACAGGATACCCGCAGTGATGGTGGGTCATACGGTATATGACAATATCGACCCGGACAGGCCCGCATCCCTTTCACCCGAGGTGATAGGACTTCTCAGGGACAAGGTAGGCTTCACGGGCGTTGCCGTCACAGACGACCTGTCTATGGATGCGATAAAGGAATTTGCACCCGATGAGTCGGTGTATGTAATGGCGCTGCTTGCAGGCAACGATCTGCTCTGCTGCTCCGACCACCATACCGCCTACAACGATCTGGTATACGCATACAACGACGGAAAGATAACCGATGAGATACTCAACGAGCACCTTCACCGCATACTCGTGATGAAGCTGCAGTATGGGATAATAGAATAGGAGATAATATGTCAAGATCAGTATTTGCCGCTATAACAGGGCGGCCGAATGCGGGAAAGTCCTCGCTGCTCAATGCCCTTGTGGGTGAGAAGATAGCAATGGTGACGGACAAGCCGCAGACCACAAGAACAAAGATAACAGGCGTTCTCACCGAGGATGACCTGCAGTATGTATTCATCGACACACCCGGCATACACAAGGCTCACAACAGGCTCGGACACTATATGAACAAGGCTGTGAGACAGGCGGTGACGGATATAGACACTGCTGTGTATATGGCGGATGTTACCAAGAAGATGAGCGATATCGACCGCGACTGGATCACAGGGTATATGTCCCAGGGCGTGCCGGTGATACTCGTGCTCAACAAGACCGACCTTGCACAGGATAAGGCTATCGTAGCGGAGCGCATAGCAGAGTATGCGGCTCTCGGCGAGTATGCCTGTGTTGTGCCCGCAAGCGTGAAGAATGCGGACGGCGTTGAGCTCATCAAGTCGGAGATAGCAAAGTTCTCTCAGGAGAGCGTACACTATTTCCCCGATGACAAGCTGACCGACCAGCCCGAAAAGGTGATAATGTCCGAGATGATACGCGAGAAGCTGATGCAGCTCACATATGAGGAGATACCTCACGGCATCGCAGTTGTTATAGATGAGCTCAGCGAAGGCACTACCAAGAGCGGCGAGGACATCATGCACATATCTGCGGTGATATACTGCGAGCGTGAGTCCCACAAGGGCATGGTCATAGGCAAGGGCGGCGCTGTCCTCAAGCAGGCAGGCACTATGGCAAGAGAGGAGCTTGAGAGCTTCTTCGGCATAAAGACCGACCTCAAGCTCTGGGTAAAGGTGCGCGAGGACTGGAGAAACAATGAAGGACTCATCAAGAATTTCGGACTGAGCGACACATGAGCACCGCACGGACAGTGACGGACACCGACGGCATCGTCATAGACCGCATGGAATCGGGGGATACCAGCTACTATCTCAGAGTGCTGTCCCCGGACAAGGGGCTCATAGACGTGACCGCAAGGGGAGTGAAGAAGCAGGGAAGCGCAAATTCTGCGGCTTCTCAGCTGTTTGCATGTTCGCATATGACGCTCGCACAGTCGAAGGGACGGTATTATCTCAGCGGCAGCGAGATAATCAGATCCTTCTACGGGATACGTCTTGATATAGAGAAACTGGCGCTGGCGGCGTACTTTTCCGAGATAATACGGCATACTGTCACAGGTGAGCAGACCGCACGGGATATATACCGCCTGCTGACAAACTCACTGTATATGCTGTCCGAAAAGGATGAGTCAAAAACACTGGTCAAGCTCGTGTTCGAGCTCAGACTGTGTGCAGAGATGGGCATGATGCCCCGTCTCATAGGGTGTGATGAATGCTACCGTACCGAGAAGAAAATGTTCTTTCTCATACATGAGGGGATATTCCTGTGCCCTAAGCATATGGACACGAGAGTGGTATACCCCGGCCCGTATACTGTCATGGTCACAGAGGGCATGGTGGAGGCAATGAGATATATATGCCTGTCCGATGCGGGCAAGCTGTTCTCGTTCAGCCTTAGCGATGCTGCATTGAAGGTGCTGTCGGACATATCCGAGCATTATCTGGAGTACCATGCGGGAAAGCATTTTGACACACTGGATTATTACAAGAAGATACTTATTTGATACAAGGATAGATATATGAACAGATATTACAGAACTCTCGAGCTCGACAAGATACTCGGTATGCTGTCGCAGTTCGCAGAAAACAGTTGTACGGCGGAGATGATATCATCGCTCTCGCCGGCTGATGACCTTGATACGGTCAGACGTGAGATGGCAAAGACCGCAGCCGCATTCGATCTTGCGGTCAAGAACGGCAGAGCGCCGTCCTATGCCTATAAGGATATACGCCCCCATTTCGACCGCGCGCTGTCGGGCGCATCCCTCTCGCCGAGGGAGCTGCTCGATGCGGCACAGATGCTGCGTCAGACGGGCGCTATGTATGATTACCGCAGGGATGCGCAGACGGAAGAGACCGTGCTCGATGAGCTTTTCATGTCCCTTTCGCCTAATTCCTATCTCGAGCGGAAGATACGCGATGCGATACTTTCCGAGGATGAGATAGCAGACACCGCGAGCCCCGAGCTTGCAGACATCCGCCGAAAGATCGCCCGTGCAGGCCTGAAGATAAGGGAGAGCCTTGACAAGATGCTGCGCAGTGCCGATGTGCAGAAGACACTGCAGGAGAACATCGTCACCGTGCGTGACGGCAGATATGTAATACCCGTCAAGGCAGAGCACAAGGGCGCTGTGCGAGGTATCGTACATGCAGCCTCCGCATCGGGCAGCACGCTGTTTGTGGAGCCCGAGGCAGTAGTTGAGGCGAACAACGATATCCGTGTGCTCGAAGGAATGGAGCAGGCGGAGATAGAGAGGATACTCGCCGAGCTGTCAAGTGAGTGCGCAGCCTGTGCAGAAGCAGTCAAGCGTGACTATGAGACGGTATCGGAGCTGCTGCTCTACTTTGCGAAGGCTGAGCTGGGTGCAAAGATGAAGGCCACTGTGCCCGAGCTGTCAGATGACGGAGTGACCGACCTCAAAAGGGCAAGGCATCCGCTTCTCGACCCTGCCACCGCCGTTCCCGTGGATATCGAGATAGGCAAATTTTACGATGCGCTCATCGTTACAGGCCCTAATACAGGCGGTAAGACCGTACTGCTCAAAACGGCGGGCCTGCTCACTGCAATGGCGATGTGCGGCCTTATGATACCTGCCGCAGACGGCTCTAAGGTATCGGTGTTCAGGCATATACTCGTTGATATAGGCGATATGCAGAGCATAGAGGAGAGCCTTTCCACATTCTCGTCCCATATGAGCAATATCGTGAATATACTCGACACCGCCGATTCGAGCACCCTTGTGCTGCTCGATGAGCTCGGCGGCGGCACCGACCCTGTAGAGGGAGCGGCGCTCGCGGTCGCAGTCATAGAGAAGCTCATGGAGAAGGGCAGCAAGGTGTTCATCACCACCCATTATCAGGAACTCAAGGTATTTGCGATGGGCAGAGATGACGTTATGAACGCATCCTGCGAATTTGATGCCAAGACGCTGCGTCCGACCTATCGCCTTATCATCGGCTCGCCCGGCAAGTCCAACGCATTCGAGGTGTCACAGCGTCTCGGCGTGCCGCAGGATGTGATAGGCAGGGCAAGGGAGCTGGTATCCGAGAACAACGCACGCTTTGAGGAAGCGGTCGCAAATCTTGAAGCCGCAAGGCGTGAATTTGCGGAGAAGTCTGCGGAGGCAGAAAGGCTCAGAGCCGAGCAGGAGCAGGCATTCAAGGAAGCCATAGAGGAGCGCGACAGACTTCGTGACAGCCGTGAGACCGAGCTTGAAAAGGCTCGTGTGCAGGCTATGCGTATAATAGAGAACTGCCGCCTTGAATCCGACAAGCTGCTCGATGAACTTGCAGATATACGCAAGGAGAACAATAAGCAGGAGTTTGAGCGCAGGGCAGCCGAGGCGAAGTCCGCCGCAAAGTCCGCACTCAATCGTATGTACAATGAGGCAAATCCCATCGAAAAGAGGGACGAGCCCGCATATACACCGCCCCGCCCGTTCAAGAAGGGCGATACGGTGCTCATCACCGACCTAAAGAAGACAGGCGTGCTGTCAAGCTCCCCCGATGTACACGGCAACTGCTTCGTACAGATGGGCGTTATGCGCACCAAGACCCATGTGTCCAAGCTGCGCCTGAAGGAAGAGGAGCAGCCTAAGAAGAAGGGCTCCATCAGCCGTGCAAAGGTCACAGGCAAGCAGGAGAGACGCGGCTCCCTCGAGCTCGATCTCAGGGGCTATGCGGTGGATGAGGGCATCCTTGAGACGGATATCTTCATCGACAATGCCGTCATGATGGGTGCGGGCATCGTCACTATCATACACGGCAAGGGCACAGGCCAGCTCAGACAGGGCATACAGCGCCATCTGAAGTCTCACCCATCCGTCAAGTCCTTCCGCGACGGCGTATACGGCGAGGGCGAGCACGGCGTAACGGTGGTAGAACTGAAATAAACTTTGCCGCATACCTTTGTGCTCGCCTCGCACATCCGTTTGCCTAAAGCAAGCGGTGTGCGTATCGGCGATCGGCATATGTCGTTTATTATAATACTTGACAAATACAGCGCAGTAGGATATAATTAGTTCAAGAGGATTCCACACACACGTAATCAAGCGTAAGGATGGATGGATATGGCAGAAAAGCTTTCTAATATGATCAATATCGCGATAGTACAGGAAATGCAGGACGGATTTGCAGATTCCTCCGACATGGCTCTTGTTACTGTCGATACAGACGGCACTCCCATCACCCGCAGGAGCAATTTCAATGAGTTCTATGTGAGGTATATGCAGAATGAACGCTATGATACAGCCGTGTCAAGGTCTGTGGGCAGGACATCGGTATACACCAATGCCCTCGGCCTGCTTGAATTCTGTGTGCCTATCAAGGTAAACAACGAGATAGTCGGATACTTCATCGGCGGCGAGGTGCTTGCGGAGAACTATGATATGGCAGGTATGCAGCGCATAGTCAAGGAGCTCCGCGTAAGCGAGAACGAGTTCTTCACGGCTGCTGCCAAAGTGCCTGTTGTACACCGTGACAGAGTGCAGGCTGCTGCAAGGTTCCTCTCACGCATGGGAGAGCATATAATCGGCAAGATCGCCAATGTGAATATGACCGGCCTTGACACCGATACTGTAGGCAGGATGAAGGCCATATCCGATAAGAATATGGAGCTGTCAAAGCAGCTCGAGACCAAGCTGACACAGCTTTCTGGCATCACAAGGTCATGCGCTCAGGAGGTCAAGGCGGCCTCTGAGACAGTCAAGGTGATACAGGACATCGCGCTGCGCACGAGGATACT
>JAFPPJ010000391.1 GCA_017410745.1 Oscillospiraceae bacterium | reverse complement strand
GTGCCCGCAAAGCTCTCCTTATCCGACATAATAAACAGCACGAAGCACAGAAAAGCCATCACGAAGGACACGGCAGCGAGCAGACCTATGCCCCTTTCGCCGCCCTTGTATGACAGCATCGACACGAGCAGCGGCACTGCAAGGAATGCCATAAAGCCAAGTGCAGAACCGATGCCGTGTATCACGGATGCGGGAGTGACTATATCCTTTGTCTCATTCACGCTGAAAAAGCAGGTGAAGATGCACGCCCCCACCGCAAATACCGAGATGCATGCTGCCATGATCCGCGCGGGTACGACGGATATCTCACGATAGCGGGAATATACCTCAGGGAGCGCATATATAAACAGCAGCCCCTCTGCGAGCATCCATATATTGAACGGGAGCCTTACGGGGCTTTGCGGGCTGCCCAGCGCACTTACCGACATTTTCAGGCTGCACCCGTCACAGAGCAGCGGCAGTATCCACGATACGAGGATATCCCCTGCCATTGCGGCTGCAAGCGCCGCCCACCCGTATCTGCATATCTTCTCCATAACGACCTCACAAACGGCTGTGCCGTTTTCTTTTTTGCCTGTCGTGCTGCAGTCCGCATATCTTGTCAATTATGGGAATTGACGATCTTCTTTACTACATCTGCCAGATTAAGAAAACCGTCCGCCTTGATTATGGCAATGCCCTGTCCCTCATCGCCGAGCACCACAAGGGAGTCGCCGGGCTTGATGCCGAATACCTTGCGTGCCTTGCCCGGAATGACTATCTGTCCCCTTTCTCCGACCTTCACCACGCCGAAGATATGCTTACCCTTCGGCGGAGGCGGCAGACCCGTGTCCGCCGAGTCGAAATTCACAAGGTCATCGAGGGAAACGCCGAATACTCCTGCAATAGTGATGCTCTTTTCGATATCGGGCAGGGATTCCCCGCTTTCCCACTTAGCCACCGCCTGACGCGATACGCCGAGCCTGTCCGCAAGCTCTTCCTGTGTCATACGGTTCAGCTTTCTTAGCTGATACAAGTTTTCACCGAACATTTTTCTTATCCTTTCGTTTTATCCCAAGTACCGCCCACCTGAAGAACGGTATCCTTGATATGACTGCGTTAAGACCGAATCCAACCGCAAAGCCTGCTACAAGGCTGAGCGCATATACCGCGGGAGCGGGCAGAAGTCCGGGCTTTGCAATGAACAGTGCCACTGCCGATATACCCATATAATGGAATATGTACAGCCCGAAGCTCCTCTTGTTCATCCACTTAGTAAAGCCGTTCTCAAAGTCCGCGAACCTTGCTGTTCCTCCGAGTATCGCCATGCATCCGAAGTATGCATACATGGTGTAGAGCAGTGAGCGGTTGCAGGGTGCTTCTGCGTAATTCTGACCGAAGTATACCGCACAGAATGCGATGCACAGTGCTGCCGATACCGCCGCTGTATAAGGGAAGTACTTCTTCAGGAGCTCCATCACTTCATCGTGGCTGAAAATGAAGTACCCCAGCAGGAATGCGCACATATACAGACCTACACGGAATACCGTGATGGGCTGAATATTGAGTATCTGCGCCGACCCGAAGACCAGCAGGGACAGTATAGCAATAACTATGATATTTGCCTTTGCACCGACGTCCCACAGCCTGCCCTTTTCAAGCTTGCGTATGAGCACGAGCACCACCGAGAGTACCCACAGCAGCTGCAGGAACCACAGCACGCCCGAACCCACAAATGCCATGATGATGTATTTCACGAAGCCCGGCACCTCATCAAGGCCGTTGCCCTTATCGAACGCACCGCCCATGGACATACTGATATATCCCTGTATGAACTGGAATACGAACAGGCCGAGCGTTGAGGGAACGAGCAGCTTCACGGTGCGGCTGCGTATGAATTCGCCGTCGGTATGAGAGTCAAGATACAGCTTTGCGCATATTCCCGACACCATGAACAGTACGGGCATCATCCACGGATATACGATGTACATGAAGATATCCCAGTACTGCACATCGACCTGCGTGATCCTGCCCAGACCGCCGGATACTCCCTCGGCATTGTACATAAAGAAAACATGGTAGAGTACGACTATTATCTGTGTGCCCCATCTGATATTATCAAGATAATGTTTTCTCATATAAGTCCCACCTTTGCAACTAAGTTTAACATTATTATATATCACTGCATGATATTTGTCCACCAACAATATCATGCATTTCAAGCAAATTATGTTAAACTTAGTTGCATTTATGCGGGATAAAGCGGTCAGCCCGAAGGCTGACCGACATTTTATTTTGTTATGAACTCGAATGTCACGGATATGGTCTTGATATTCTTGTTGTCGGGAATATTCAGCGGAACGGGTGTTGCGCCGTCTGCGCTGCCGTCTGCCGTCCTGACATTTTCGGGCACCTTGCCCACCCACTGATTGTAAAGGTTCACTCTCGTACACTTTCCGTCATCTGAGCAGGTGTAGGGCTTGCCCTCAAGAGTCACCTCTTCGCCGTTTATCTCGACCTTCTTGATGTCGATGATGCTTCCGGGGAAAAGCTGCTCGCAGTTGGATATGCCGAGTGCGGAGAATGCCACGCCCTTAGGCTTGCCTGCCGCAGAGAAGTCAAGGGATACGGTGTATTCGCCCGGGCCTGTGATAAGCACGTTCTCTGCCACAGTGCCCTCTGCCTTGGAGGAGGGGTCGTACTTGTCGCCAACGCTGTATGCGATGGAATAGTCCGCCGACTGATACATTATCCATGCCACTGCGGTGTCGTCGGAATAGGGTATGGAACCGTCATCGCTCACCCTCTCGGCTGCCGCTGCAAGTCCGTCCTCCATCACCTGTATCGCATTCTCCTGTATCTCCTCATCGGTCATGCCTTCGCGTGCAGCATTGCTGCGGGACAGGAAGAATTCCTTTACTGCGGGATCGGTTATCTCACACCTGGTCTTGCTGTAGAGATCGTTGCAGTCCCAGAGTACGGGCACATAGTTGTAAAGGTCGCAGTTTGCGATGAAATTGTTGAACCAGAGATCCCAGTCCTCTCTCGGAACACCGCTGCCTCCGGTAAGTACGCCGTACTCACCTATCACTACGCCGTAGCCCTGATCGGTGAACTGCGTCATTTTCTCAAGGAGCCTGTCCTGTTCCTCGTACTGTCCCTCATTGCCCCAGTGAGTCACACTTCCGAAAAGGCAGTAATCCGAGGGAGTATAGTAATGCACCGACACCATGAGCCTCTGCTCTGCGGTATCCTCGGGCATCTTGAATGCACTGTTGCACGTCCTCTCGATATCGGTATTATAGCCCGCGATGAGCAGGAAGCGGTCTGCGTTGTTGCCGCCCTGTGCGCGTATGGTATCCACAAAGGTCTGATTTATCCTGTTTGCGGTGTCGTAACACTCCGCCGTAGACAGCGAGCCCGAATCCTTTGCCACATCCGTGTCATTGAGGCGGTCGCCCAGCTCCTCATTCGCGCTCTCGAATATGAGATTATAGGGCTTATCCTTGTATCTCTCGCCTATCTGCGTCCACATGGATATATACATATCCATCGCATCCTGACGGGTCTTCTCGGTCTCCGAGCCGAACATGCCCCACCATGAGCCGTCCCAGTGGTCATTTACGATGACGAACATATCTGCCTCAATGGCGTAGTCTATGACCTCGCCGATACGGTCGAGCATCGCAGGATTGATGGTATAGTCGCCGCTCTCATAGTTCATGGCATTTGTCCATGCCACAGGCACGCGCACGGTGTCAAAGCCCGCATCCTTCATGCCCTGTATCATTTCCTTCGTGGTGGTGGGCTGACCCCACAGCCCCTCGAATATCTTAGGGTCTGTGTCCCACGGCTGTGACCCATGACCATATGCCTCATGTGTATTGCCAAGGTCAATGCCGTTGCCCATCATCTTAGACAGTTCAAGTGCTGTCACCTCGCTGCCTATCTCCTTTCCGACGGGCTTTTCCGCTTCTTCCGCCGATACTTCCGTCGCTGCAGTCTCTTCGCTGCTCTGTTCGGATGACTGCTCCGTCACAGTCTCCGCCTGTGTCTGCGCCTGCGCTTCGGTCACCGCAGGTGCACCTGTGCTGCAGGCTGTCATGGACATCGCGACTGCGGCTGCTGCAGCAAGGATCCTCTTTCTGTACATCTGACCACTCCTTTTGTAATCGTTTTCAACGCTATTTATACAGGAGACCGAGGTCTCCTGTATTATAATTATTCGGTAATGTCGGCATGATGCGCCTGGAGCGACTTCACGCCGATATCGGTATTGCCGAGCGCTGCCCTTATGCCCTCTGCGCTTGCCTTTGCAGCAGCCATAGTGGTGATATAGGGAACGCGGTTCTTGATAGCGGACTTTCTGATGTAGCTGTCGTCATGTGCGCTGGTCTTGTCTGCGGGAGTATTGACGATGAGCTGGATATCGCCGTTTGCGATGGCATCGGTGATATTGGGTCTGCCCTCATGCAGCTTGTTTATGCGCTCGCAGGGGATGCCTGCCGCACGGATAAGGTCACATGAGCCCTTGGTAGCGAGGATGGAGAAGCCGAGCTCGCTGAACGCTCTTGCCACCTCTTCAAGCTCGGGCTTGTCCCTGTCGCATACCGCAAGAAGGACTGTGCCGTGGTCGGGCAGCTTGGTCTGTGCAGCCTCCTGTGCCTTGTAGTATGCCTCTCCGAAGGAGGGAGATATACCGAGCACCTCACCGGTAGAACGCATCTCGGGGCCGAGCACGGGGTCTACCTCGGGGAAGGAGCTGAACGGGAACACAGCTTCCTTCACGCCGTAGTGGCCTATCTTCTTGTCACGCAGAGACGGAACGGGAGAAGGATTGCCTGTGAGAGAGGATGTGATTATCTGTGTAGCTATGCGCACCATATTGATGTCGCATACCTTGGATACGAGGGGTACTGTACGGGATGCTCTCGGATTTGCCTCGAGCACATATACCGTGTCGCCCTCTATCGCATACTGCATATTCATAAGACCGCATACATTCATTTCCACTGCTATGCGGCGGGTGTATTCCTTGATGGTAGCGATCTGTGTGGGAGTGAGGTTCTTCGACGGGAGTATGCATGCGGAGTCGCCGGAATGTATGCCTGCAAGCTCGATATGCTCCATAACAGCGGGAACGAAGCAGTGTGTGCCGTCGGATATCGCATCGGCCTCACATTCGGTAGCATGGTTAAGGAAGCGGTCGATGAGTATGGGACGGTCGGGAGTTACGCCGACAGCAGCCGCCATATATACCTTCATCTGATCGTCGTCGTGTACTATCTCCATTCCGCGGCCGCCGAGCACATAGGAGGGGCGAACCATAACGGGATAGCCTATGCGGTTGGCTATCTCGATAGCCTCATCCACATTTACAGCCATACCCGATTCGGGCATGGGTATCTCGAGCTTCTCCATCATAGCGCGGAAATGGTCTCTGTCCTCCGCAAGGTCGATGGTCTCGGGAGTAGTGCCGAGTATGTTCACGCCGTACTTCTTGAGGTCGCCTGCAAGGTTGAGGGGCGTCTGTCCGCCGAACTGTGCGATCACGCCGACGGGCTTCTCCTTGTCGTGAATGGAGAGCACGTCCTCAAGGGTGAGGGGCTCGAAATACAGCTTGTCGGAGGTATCATAGTCGGTGGATACCGTCTCGGGGTTGCAGTTTACGATGATGGACTCAAAGCCCAGCTTCTTGAGTGCGAGAGCCGCATGAACGCAGCAGTAGTCGAACTCTATGCCCTGTCCTATCCTGTTGGGACCTCCGCCGAGGATCATAACCTTCTTTGTATCTGTATTTACCGGATTACTGTCCTTCATATTATATGAAGAATAGTAATATGCGCTGTCCTGAGTTCCGCTTACATGAACTCCTTCCCACGCT
>JAFPPJ010000030.1 GCA_017410745.1 Oscillospiraceae bacterium | reverse complement strand
TCCGGCATAATTACTGTTCCGGGGACAGTATGACAGGTCTGTGCTAATGAGTACCGGGTAACAGTCGGCTTTGCCGACCTTGCATTTTGAGCGGGACTGTGGTATAATCATAACAGAACCGCCTGTATACAGGCGTTAGCAGCAGGAGGAAATTATGCAGCTGAGATATATATGCCCCGTGTGCGGCAGAACGATGGATATATCGGGGCACAGCTATGTATGTCCCGCGCGTCACAGCTTTGATATCGCGCGTAAGGGCTATGTCAATCTTCTTACGACCTCGGGCAGAAATCCCGCAAAGGCAGGGGACGACCCGGATATGGTGAAGGCGCGGACAGCCTTCCTTGACAGCGGTCACTATGAAAGGCTCGCCCGTACCGTGGGCGGCATGGCAGGGGATCATGCACCGGGCGGCAGCGTGATAGACAGCGGCTGCGGAGAGGGGTACTATACCGCGATATACGCAGCGATGCAGCCCGATGCATTCTTCCACGGTATAGACATATCCAAGACGGCAGTGAACCACTGCATGACAAGGATACATGCCGCAGGGCTCAACAATGCGGCATTCGCGGCGGCTTCATCCTATGCCCTGCCATTTGAGAGCAGCAGTGCGGATATGGTGATAAGTACGTTCGCACCGGTGGTGAATGATGAGTATGCGCGCGTGCTGAAGAAGGACGGCGTGCTTGTCGTGGTGTCGCCGTCGCCAAGACATCTGTTCGAGCTCAAGGCCGCCGTGTATGATGAGCCCTATGAGAACAAGGCAAATTCCTACGGGCTTGACAGCTTTGCCGAGGAGGACAGGCGCATATTGGAGTATCAGACAACGCTTGTCTCCGCACAGCAGATACACGACCTATTCCTTATGACGCCCTATTTCTACAAGACATCCGCAGAGGGGATGGAAAGGCTTTCACGGCTCGACCGCCTGGATGTCACCTGCGGCTTTGTGATACAGGTGTTCCGTAAAAAAGGAGAATGATAATGTTTATTATACGAAAGGCAGAGGTATCGGACTTTGCGGAAATAGCAGAGCTTTCGAGAGACTCTCTGGGATATGACTGCACGGATGAACTCGTGAAGGAAAGGCTCGCTGCGATAGGCGACGACTATGCGGTGTATGTGGCACAAGCCGACGGAAAGGCGGTCGGCTTTATCCATGGTCAGGTGTATGTACCGCTCTACTACGATAAGATGGTGAATATACTCGGCCTCGCTGTATCGCCAGAATACCGCAGGAAAGGCATCGCACGCAGGCTTATGGCGCAGATCGAGCAGTGGGCAAAGGATAACGGCATCGGCCTTGTCAGGCTCAATTCCGGCAGCACCCGCACAGGCGCACATGAGTTTTACCGTTCACAGGGCTACTCCGACGAGAAAATGCAGGTCAGATTTATAAAGCATCTGTGATATCAGCATCTTGCGATACGCAAAGCACCGTCCTTTCGGGCGGTGCTTCGCATTGAATATGGGATGAGGAGGATATCAGGTCTGTACGGCGTTTATTACGGGAGCGGCAGCAGATGCAGTACCTGTGGTATCTGCGGGTGCGCCGAAGTCTCTCCTGCCGCCGCGTCTGCCGCCCTTAGGGCCGTGCATGTGCGGCTGTGCGCCTATGGCTATCTCTGTTACCGCATCATCCTTGTAGATAAGGGTCAGTATATCGCCCTGTGCGATGTCGCTGACGGATGCTTCCTTGCCGTCCTTGGTGATCTTCACGGCGGATGCATCTATGGTAACGGAGGTATCGGTCCATGTTATCATGGAGGATATGTCGGGCTTCTCTCCCGTCGGCATTTCACCGGCAGGCTTTTCGGGGCGTGTGCCGTCGGCGGGAGGTGTGGTGCCGTCGGGAGCAGTATTGGCTGTGCCGTCGGCAGCGGGTGCGGTGCCGTCCTTGCAGCCGCCCTTCATCTTGCCGCCGCGCTCCATATCACCGATGACTACGGTGATGCTGCTGCCGCTGACGGATGTGACCTTGCCGAACTTCATGGGCTGCTTAGCGGGCTTCACGGGCTTTGCGGCGTTGTCGGATGCCGCCGATGAAGCCGCCGATGAGGGCGATACCGCTTCAATAGCGGATATGCCTGTTGCGGGTATCACAGCTATGGCTGCGACTGCAAGCGCTGTGCAGAATGTTCTTTTGATGCTCGTTCTTTTCATGTGTACCATCCTTTCATGTTCACGATGAGTGTTTTCATCTGTTGTTATGAAGTATAGCACCCGTTCCTTAAACGAGCCTTAAAGTTTTGTGATTTTTATGTGAGAGAGTATACTTTCTCGATGTCGGCCGTGCCGACTCAAAAAGCCGATGTTTCTGTTGAGAGTTACCGAGCCGCAGATGGAATGTGCCGCAGGAAAAAGTCAACGAGTGGGTGCAGGCTC
>JAFPPJ010000390.1 GCA_017410745.1 Oscillospiraceae bacterium | reverse complement strand
CTTATGCATTATGAATTATGCATTATGAATTCTTCAGCTTCTCGTCCATGGCGTTTACTGCTTCTTCGAGCTGTTCCATGCTGCCGCAGTCGTCAACGCCGTTCGATGTCCATGCCATGACGCCGTTCCAGCCGTGCTCGTATGCGCCGATGTAGCTGTCCTTGATGGGCACGCCGCTGTCGTCCGTTATCGCACACTCGCCTATGACTGCGGGCTTGAGCCCGTCAAGGCCGTAGGACACGGGGTCTGTCTCAAAGGGGCAGCCCAGGAACGACTTCTGCCACAGGTAATAATGGGGCGACCACACGTCGAGATATGCGTCCTCGCCTGCAAGCGACTGCAGGAACTCATCGGAGAAGTAGTTGCCGTCGAACTTGTCGGAGTTGTACTTTATCATGCCCGCACCCACCGTCACGAGCTCATCGGAGTGCTCATGTATAGCGGCGGCTTCATGGGCAAAGAAGTTGCACAGGTATTCCCAGCCCACCTGTCCGCATTCCTTGTTCTCCTTTACCCAGTCGGGCTCGTTCATAAGGTCTATGCACCACAGATAGGGATTGTCGCCGTAGCGCTCCACAAAGGGTATGACATACTTGTCCACATAGGACTGTATGCCCGCTTCGGACTGCACCATCGCACGCCAGTTCTTCGCTCCCTGATTGCCCTCCTTGAAATGGTCGAAGGACAGGAGCGTGGGCATGAGGTATATCTCATGCTTTGCGGCGATCTCGAACAGCTTGTCAAGGTCTGTCCAGTGCTTCTTGCTGACGGATGTGACTATGCCGTCGGCATCGAGCTTGACTATGCTCATGCCGTTGCAGTTGACCCACACGCGGGATGCGTTCACGCCCTCCTCGTGCAGCATGGCGAAGTGCTCATCCCAGAAGCTCTCGTTGAATGCGCCGCCGAAGTCGTTCCACTTGTCCCAGGGGGTGTTCACGCCGTTTATCCATATCTCTTCGCCGTTCACGGTGAACCTGGTGCCGTCAACACGCACGACCGTGCTGTCGTAGTCGATGGATGCGAGTATGGATGTCTCGGATACCTCTTCGGACACGCTCTCGGATGTGACCGCAGGCGCAGTTTCGGCTGTGGTCACGGGTGCCGTCTGGGCAGGGGCGGGAGCCGCGCTGCAGGCGGTAAGGAGAAGTGCTGTAAGGACAGAGACAGTGCGTTTCATGTGCATCACCTCATTATAGGAGCAGGGACTGCTCGGCAAGTACCGTGCCGTCAAGACCCTTTACGCGGAATATGCCGCATTCGTATACGGCATAGGTGGGAGGGTTGCCGCCCTTCGGAAGAGAGGGCGAGCCCGTATTTATATAGTATACGCCGTCACGCACATCGGCGCGGTACAGGTGGGTATGGCCGCTTATGACCACATCGCCTGCGCTGATGTACGGTATATTCTCCATATCATAGAGATGGCCGTGGGTGCAGAAGAACATATGTCCGTCCGCCCACATGGTCATATAGTCTGCCATCACGGGGAAGTCGAGCATCATCTGATCCACTTCCGCCTAGCAGTTGCCCCGCACGCACAGCAGTTCACGCTTTGCGGCGTTGAGCATAGCGGCGACCTCCTTCGGGGCATAGCCCTCGGGCAGGTCGTTGCGCGGCCCGTGGTAGAGCAGGTCGCCCAGGAGTATGAGCCTGTCCGCGCCTTCGCTCTCGTACAGGTCGAGTATCTTACGGCAGGCAGGAGCCGAGCCGTGTATATCGCTTGCAAAAAATAATTTCATAGTTATAGTATTCAGGGTTTAGGGTATAGGGGTGGTTAGGGTATATGCAGTTTGGAGTTTGGAGTGTGGAGTGTGGAGTTATCGCACTCTGGATTAGTTAAGAGAGGACACTGCCAAACGAACGTATAGCCTTTTCTTTGTGCTTTCTTAGTGTTCCCGTATAAAGAGCGGTATCAAGTCATACGGATATGTCCCGTCAGTAACTCCAAACTCCACTCTTCACACTCCACACTCGCGCAGAGAGCTCCGCTCTCAGCGCGCTATGCGCTCGCTGCTCATCTGTATGAG
>JAFPPJ010000389.1 GCA_017410745.1 Oscillospiraceae bacterium | reverse complement strand
TCGTGGAATGTCTGATACTTGCAGTGGTGTTCGGCATACCGCTCGTGCTCCTGCAGAGAAAGCGCGACATCGCCTCCGCTATAACTGCACACTTCATCATAGACGCGGTCAGATTTGTGATATACGGCGGATAAAAATATGGCGCAGCTTTGTGCTGCGCCTTTATGCTGTTTACTGCGGCAGGGAAGCCAGATGCTTCGGATACCAGTTGATGAAGAATGCGGTGAATGCGCCCATAGCTGCGGGCAGTATATTGCTCAGTATGCTGAATATGGCTGTATGGCCGCCGAGCACCCATGCCAGAGCCGCTGTCAGCAGATAGAATATGCCCCAGCACGCCGCAAGGATATAGTTGGTCTTCATGAACAGCGGGTTGTCAAGTGCGCTCTCTCCGCCGTAGTTGTATTTCACATATGCCGCACACAGGGGCTCCTTCGTGAAGCAGGATATGAGCCACATCCCGCCGAATATGACATAGCTTATGATCCTCGGCATTATGGTATCACCGGTGATGAGTGCGGCTGCCGACAGTATCGCCGCCGCTCCCGCAGAGAGCCTGTCGTATATGGTGAGCTCGTGCTTTATCATGAATGCGGGTGTGAGTGCCGCCACTGCAAGGGGTATTATCGCCCACTGTGCGCCGAGCCAGGGGAGTATCACCCAGAACACGCACCAGGGTATGAGCATAGCGGACATGACGGGCGGCTTCTTGCCGGATACGGTCTTGTCTGCGGGCTTCTCCACCCCGAAGTATCTGTCCCAGTTCACCATCAGAGAGAAGTCGCCGTTCACGGTGTAAAGGTGCTTGCCCAGCGCCTCCGTGCCGCTTATCTTGCCGTCTGCGATATCCACCCATACGGTGTATGGCGTGTTTATGACGGTGGAAGCCTCCCGCAGATCGCTGTCTATGACCGTCGAGCCGTCCTTGCCGAGTATGATCTGATATCTCTTGTCAAGGTCGGTGTAGTGCATCTCAAGGATGCGCTCATTCCCGTCAAAGCTGTTCTTGTTGTATAGTGCTGCCATCTGGCGTGTGAAGATAAGGCTGTCGTCTGCCTTCTCCGTATTGCCCTCATCCTTTGATACGCCCCAGCTCGCATCTGCCATTGCCTCGAACTGCTCCTTGGGGAACAGCAGGCGTGAAAGCTCCTCACGGGTCTCATCGCTTATCCTGCTGCCTGCGAACTCCGCACCTGCCTTGTTCACCGTGTCAAGATATGCGGAGGTCTGCGCCCTGAGTGCATCTATTGCGAAGAGCTCGCCCTGACCGCAGAATATCTTTTCATAGTTGTCCTTGCCGCAGATATGGTCGAACATACCGCACACCGCATCGTAATTGCCCTTGGCTGAGTAGAAGCCGCAGGTGGATATAAGCACATATCTCTTGCCGCTCATGTCATACCGTGCGGGGTGAGAGCCGCTGCCCACGCCGTCGGAGCGTTCTGCCATAAAGGGCAGCACCATAGGGAGCATACGGTCGATCATATTCTTGAGGATGCCGGGCACGCTGAAATAGTACAGCGGAAAGCTGTATACTATCACATCGGCGGCGATCAGCTTCTCTATGACGCTTGGCATATCATCCTTTATCACGCACTTGCCGGGGGTAGCCTTCCAGCAGCCGAAGCATCCCTTGCAGGAGCGGATGTCGAGCTTGGAAAGGTCGACTGTCTCCACCTCTGTGCTCACTCTTGTGCCCATGCCCTCTGCGAATGCATTGGCAAGGCGCAGGGAGTTGGAGCGTTCGCCCTTGGGACTGCCGTTTATTATGAGTATCTTCATGACTTTGCCTCCTTGTCGGTGCGGGTGGCTTCTATCATATTTATGCATCTGTCTGTCCAGTTTATGAGCATCTCGGTGTACATGCGCCCGTATTCTGCGGTCATCTGCCAGTATACCGCCTTATCGGGAGCACCCGTCAATTCGCTGTACAGGTTTATGCTCGAATCTGCCTGCTGCATCTGTGCGGCGAACATCTCAAGGCTCGCCTTCATCCCGCGGAAGAACATGATGTTTTCCTCGGCGGGGAGCTCTCCGCGGAAGAACGTGACCATCAGAAGAGGATCGCGCACGGGGTTGTCCTTGCTCTCCCTGAGCCAGCGCAGCAGCTCTGCTCTGCCGCTGTCGGTGATGGAGTATATCTTCTTGTCGCCGCCTCTGCCCTTGACGGGGGTGTCGGTCACATATCCGCCGTTTTTGAGCGTCTGCAGCTCCCTGTATATCTGACTGGTCTGAGCCTTCCAGAAATAGTTCAGCGAATCCCTGAACACCTCCATTATCTGATAACCGCTCATATCCGCATAATTCAAAAGTCCGAGTATACCATGTTTAAGCATATCGTCACCTCATATATTCTACTTGTGGAATTAACTATATTATACTTCTACTTGTGGAATATGTCAATAGGCAAAACTGCACAAAATTTATACGCTGTATATATAAAAAAGCACGGGATACACAGTATCCCGTGGGCCGGTGCGACCGGCAGCGATATGTTACGACCGGCAGCGATATGTTACGGCCGGCAGCGATATGGCACGGCCGGCAGCGATTTATTCCGTCAGTGCCTTGTACATCTTCATCAGCTCCGCCACTATCTCGCTTTCCGCCATGTCGGACTTGAAGCCGTAAGCCTGCATAACGGCTTTGTCATTGGCGTTATGTGCCTTGCGCAGCTCGGGGGGCATGGTCAGTTCATCGTACAGGTCGGCAAGCGAACTATCGGGATAGTTGGCACGAGCGTCCAAAATGGCTTG
>JAFPPJ010000388.1 GCA_017410745.1 Oscillospiraceae bacterium | reverse complement strand
GCAAGGAAAGCCGCCGCACTCAAGGCAGCCGCAAAGATGTTCGATGATCTGCGTGATATAGCCGAGGACGTTACGCCCGATATGCTGATAGACCATATCATGTCCGCCACGGGCTACTCCGATATGCTCGAAGAGGAGGGCGACGAGGGCGTGCCCCGCTTCGAGAACATAAACGAGCTAAAATCGAATATCCTCGCATACACCGAGAGAATGGCTGATATCGGCGATGAGCCCACACTCGCGGGATTTCTCGAGGAGGCATCGCTGTATACCGATGCGGACAAGACTGACGAGGGAATGTCCGCTGTGAACATGATGACGATACACGGCGCAAAGGGACTTGAATTCCCCGTGGTGTTCATCATAGGCGCAGAGGAGAACATATTCCCATCTCAGCGCTCCAAGGCAGATCCCACACAGCTTGAGGAGGAGCGCCGCCTTGCCTATGTTGCGATCACCCGTGCCAAGAAGCTGCTGTATATCACCCATGCGCAGCACCGTCTGCTGATGGGCATGACACAATACAATCAGCGCTCTCGCTTCGTGCGGGAGATAGACCCCGACCTTATCGACGAACAGCCGCATCATACCGAATTCACGCCCGCGCACACAATGCGCCGTCCCCTTGAACGCACATCCATACCTTCACGGGGCGCACTGTCAGCACCTCCTCCCATTACGGACTTTGAGCCTGGGTGCAGAGTGGTGCATCCCAAGCTCGGGGCGGGCACCGTGCTTTCCTGCAAGCCTATGGGCGGCGACAGCATGGTGGAGATCGCATTTGATACCATCGGAACGAAGAAAGTCATGGCTAAATTTGCTAAAATGAGGAAAGAATGATATGATACTTTCAGATCACACTATCAAGCAGATGCTTGATGAAGGCACTCTTGAAATATCCCCTCTCGTACCCGGTCAGATACAGCCTGCAAGCGTTGACATACGCCTGGGCAACACCTTCTCCGTGATAGAGGACACCTCTGCGGGCATAGTTGACCTTTCAAACGAGATACAGTACAAGACAATCACAGCAGACAGGTATCTGCTGCTGCCCGGTCAGTTCGTGCTTGCCACCACGATGGAATATATCCGTCTGCCCAACGATCTCACCGCCTTCGTGGAGGGGCGCAGCTCCCTCGGGCGCATGGGACTTTTCATACAGAATGCGGGCTGGGTAGACCCGGGCTTCTCGGGCGAGATAACACTTGAACTGTTCAACGCCAACCGCTGTGCGATAGAGCTCTCTTCGGGCAGGCGCGTGGGTCAGCTGGTATTCGCCCGCATGGACAGGGATGCGGACAATCCCTACTGCGGCAAGTATCAGGGTCAGCGCGGAGCCACCGGCTCAAGGGTGTTCATGGACAAATGAGCACTGTACTGAGACCCGTCACACGGGATAATATAGATGAGCTTCTCGGGCTGTCGGTGCATGAGCATCAGCGCGGCTTCGTATCCACCGTGGCGGAGTCCCTTGCACAGGCGTATGTATACCATGACACAGCCTATCCCTTTGCGGTATACGACGGGGATGAGTTAGTGGGCTTCATCATGATGGCATACTACGATGCAAAGGGTTACTACACCCTGTGGAAGCTGCTCATAGACAAGGCGCACCAGCACAAGGGCTATGGCAGACAGGCGCTGAAGCAGGGCATAGCCTTCCTGGCACAGCGGGGCGTGAAAGAGATATACACGGGCGTGGTGACAGAAAACACAGCCGCAAAGGGGCTGTATGCTTCCGTGGGCTTTGCCCCCACGGGACTGTATGAGTTTGGCATGGAAGAGTGGCGGCTCGATGTGGATGCTGCTTCTTCTGTATAAGATAAGGAGCGAAAATGAAAAGGATCATCATGGGGCTCATATGCCTGTCGCTTACCGCCTGCGGTATGCCGAAATACGCATCCGAAAAGGAGATATCCGAGTATCTTTCGGCGCATATCGCAGAGCCCATCGAATATGTGGAAACATCCGCAGAGGATAAGCATTCCTACATCTATCGGGCAATGGACAGGGACTTCACGTTCAGGGTCTGGTCAAATGCTGAGGCTGCCGCAAATATCGACGGCGCCAATTTCGGCTATTCCGGCGAATACTCCATCAATACAGACTATGACGAGCACAGCTGCGGATATTACAGCGAGCGCATAGCGGAGCTCGCCGACAGCTGCGGCTTTGAGATAACCGATACCTGCGACAATGATGCATTCCCCTGCTACAGATACTTCTGGTTCAAAATAGACGGCATAAATGACGATGAGCGTGAGATACGCTCCCGCATACCGCAGTTTCTCAAAGGTGTGCAGGAGATAGCCGCAGAGGAAAGCACATATCATGTGCAGGGCGCAGGCTATACCACCAGTGACACGGCGTTCGGCGAGTTCCGTTACCGCATCAGCATGAACAGCTGTGAATGCACCGATAAACAATGGCGTGCATTCAGCGACACCGAGCACTTTGAAAGATGGCAGACCGTGACCGCCGACTCCTTTACAGACCCCGAGTCACTGATGCTTGAAATGGGATGCCTCAGTGATACGCCGAGTGCGTATTACCGCCATACCGTGATACTTGAAACTAAGGATGAATAGCAGCGACAAGAACGCCCCTGCGTGTAACAGACGCAGGGGCGTGTTATCATCTTAGCATGACATATCTGTATGTCAGCTAAAACGCCATAGTACCCGCGCGTATCGGATACTATGGCGAATGTGATCTCACATAGTCGGTGCAGGTCACGTCGGGCTGTGTATATGCCCTGCTATATAGCTGACGACCTCGCTTTTGTCTATACCAAGGACATAGGCAAACTCCTCATACAGCATATTCTCGGCAAGGTCAAGGCAGCTCTCATCCGATGAGCGGAGCTTTTTGCCC
The DNA here is from genome assembly GCA_017410745.1 of Oscillospiraceae bacterium. Lineage (GTDB taxonomy): Bacteria > Bacillota > Clostridia > Oscillospirales > Ruminococcaceae > Huintestinicola. The sequence goes on along the minus strand of JAFPPJ010000388.1, from coordinate 1,104 downwards.
TTTTCGGCAAGCTCCCTGCGGCGCAGATACAGCGTCTTTATCAGGCTGATGATCTCGTGCTTGTCCGCTCCCCGTATTATCCCGCTGTATTCCTTACGGCGGCGGGTATCATCTTCTATCCATATCAGCTCCTCGGAATCCATAGAAGCGATAAGCTCATCGATCTCCGCCTTGGTGCAGACAGGGCGGATCTTATCGAGTGCAGCGGCGTTGTCTACCGGCACATAGAACACATTCTTGTCGGAAGAAGTCTGCCTGAGCACATAGTACTCCTGCTCTTCACCCGTAAAGTCGCACGTTTCCACCGATGTGACCGTGCATATCCCGAAGGAACCGTACATTACAGTGTCGCCCGTTCTATACATACCAACACCCCACAACATAATAAAAAAACGCGGGCAGGCAACCGGATTTACACATTGCTGCTACACGTTACAATAATATTATACCACAGCGGCGTGCTTATTTCAAAGGGAGTTTTACACAAAAAAACCGCCCTGATTTGTCTAATGAGAACATAGGGCGGTTTGTATGTGTATACATATAATGTAACTTTCAAAAGCGCATTTTCATGTAACTTTTATATTGTGCCGTTGCGGGAGAAATGGTATAATGGATATGAGGATCATCCCTTGCCGCTGATCTCGTCTGCGAGCCTGCGGAACTGATTTATGTTCTCGCGGTTCATCTGCACGAGATGCTCCGCATCCTTGGTCTCCTCGCTTATCTGACCTGCGAAGCCGCCTATCACCTTGATGCCTGCGCCTATCTTGTCAGCGGAGCTCTTGGATGTATCTGCGAGAGTGCGCACTTCCTGTGCGATAACGCCGAAGCCCTTGCCGCTCTCCTTCACTCTTGATGCCTCAATGGATGCATTGAAGCCGAGTATCCTCGTGCGCAGCGCAATGTCCTGTATCACCTTGACTGTCTCAGAGGCCGCCTTGACCTCCTGTGCGCATGACCTTGTGATGCCCGAAAGCTGTGTCAGCTTGGTCTCGAGCTGCTTGGACAGCTCCATATTCTTATCGGATATGGCCTTCATCCTGCCTACAGCATCGGTGTCAAGGCCGGTCATATTCACATTGGCGATCTTGCCGATTATAT
>JAFPPJ010000029.1 GCA_017410745.1 Oscillospiraceae bacterium | reverse complement strand
TCACGCCGCCTGCGGCGTTGTCTTTGGCTTTGTCATTGTCATTGCCTTTGTCTTTGTCGTTGGCTTTGTCTTTATCTTTGTAATTAGTTCCATTATTGTTATCAGAGATGGCATCAATACTGTTTTCAGATATGATATCAGCATTGATTTCAGTATTGATTTCAACACTAATATCAGTATTGATATCAGTATCGGCTTTAGCCGCTCTGAGCTTATCCTGCCTTATCTCCCTTGCCCTTCTCGCCATATCGACCTTTTCGGTATACTTCTTGTAATCCCTGTCGATCTCACGCTTCATGATGCGAAATACGGTCTTTGCCACCGGGCACAGCCCCTCGGGTTCCTTTCCGCCGAATGCATAGTCCATCAGGGCAAACAGCAGCTCTCCCGCCTCCTCCTTTGAAAGGTCGCTTATCAGTTCCCCCCTGTCCGCGTATATCATAAACCCCTTGTTCTGTATCTCCATAATGACACCCTCCCCTGATCGTTTATCCGTTATTTAATGAGTAACCGTGCCGTCCCTTTCGTTGCGGCATCAGTACACAGCAAAGCCCTCGCCATATACTCATTATCTCTATTATATCAAAGTACCATTTCGGTGTCAATATCAATATCCCTACATCATGTAACTTTGTATATGTACACAAAGAATGTAACTTTCGCCTATCAAAAATGACATAAAAAGCCGGCCCACATAAGTGAGCCGGTATTGATATATAGGATATTTGTATCGCCCCTGAGCGTTTCAAAGCACTCGGGAACAGTGCATTTATTCACCTCAAAACACGAGCGGTGCTATATTGTAAAAATGCTTTATCGTTGGTATATGGATCAGGACCGCTCTTCCACGGTATTTTTCAAGCAAATACCAATAGGCTTCATTGCAGAGGTAATGAGTTGCTCTTTTCGATATAGTACTTTTAATTCCCGATGCCGATAACCGCTCTGCAAGCTCGTTAAGGTCAAGTATCGCAGCCAGTTGTTTGCCTTCTTTTTCGGCATACTGCTCGATCCTGAATGAGTCTGAAAGGCTCTTGTCTGCACCGAAGAGATATACTTCATCATAATCTGAAGGGAGTATTTCAATATCTCTTTTCAGTCCGGCATAAGAATTAGTCAGAAGGCTACGCTGTCCCGATAATGAATTTACAAGTATTGCTGATGAATTGTTGTGACCTTTGAAACCTATATATAATACTTTCTTCATGGTTGCTGCTCCTGACATATCAGATCTGTATCAGTAACAATTATAGCACAGCAGCTATGCACTGTCAACAGAAGTGTCACAGCACTGCATGCCCCTGTACCCTCTGCACATATAAAAAGTCCGAGAGCATATCCATACTCTCGGACATATGATCCTTAAGTGAGCCGGTTGATCACTGTACTGATAACTTACTTGCTGTTTATCATATCAAAGAATGCACTGTAATCCTCGGTGATAGCCGCAGGCTTGGGCTGTACTGCGGGAGTGGGCACCTTCTCTACGCCGACCGAAGGAGTGGGAGCATATACAGGTGCGGGAGCAGTCATTTCATTCTTGAATGCCGCAGCGATAACGGTTATCGTCATTTCGTCGCGCATATCATTGTCGGTGGACTTACCGAATATAACATCAACATCCGGGTCAGCAGCCTCGGTTATCATGTCGATGGCATTGTTTATCTCCATGATGGGCACGTCTGCGCTGGATACCACATTGATAAGCAGCTTGGTAGCGCTGGAGATGGATGTCTCGAGCAGCGGCGATGCGATGATCTGCTGTGCCACGGAGGCAGCCTTTTCCTTGCCCTCGCCGTGACCCACAGCCATATGTGCATAGCCCGCATTCTCCATGATGGTGCGAACGTCCGCAAAGTCAACATTGATCTCGCCTGCAACCGTGATAAGCTCAGCGATGGACTTTACGCCGACATTGAGTATGTCGTTTGCCATATCCATTGCCTGAGGCCAGGTGAGGTTCTCATCCTGGAGCTCGAGGAGGCGCTGATTGGGTATAACTATCAGCGAGTCAACGTGCTGCTTGAGCTCATCTATGCCCGCAAGAGCGGTCTGCATCTTCTTCTTCTGCTCAAAGTCAAAGGGCTTGGTGACTACCGCAACGGTGAGTATGCCCATTTCCTTTGCTATCTCCGCAACGACGGGAGCTGCGCCTGTGCCGGTGCCGCCGCCCATGCCCGCGGTGATGAATACCATATCAGAGCCTGCGAGAGCCGTCTTTATCTCGTCACGGTTCTCCTCTGCGCTCTGCTGACCGACCTCGCGCTTTGCGCCTGCGCCCTTGCCGCCTGTGAGCTTAACGCCTATCTGTACCTTAGTGTCGGCAGATGAAAGGTTGAGAGCCTTGGAATCGGTGTTCACAGCAACATACTGCACACCCTGGATCCCTTTCTCAATCATCCTGTTGACAGCATTTCCGCCGCCGCCGCCTACACCAACGACCTTTATGACTTCTTCAAAACCATTGGTATCATTATCGACCATGATCGCCATTATGAAAGTCCTCCTACTCCCGATATATGCCCGCTCATAACGCGGATAACAGGCCAAGACGGGCCCGTTTGAAATATCATTATATCAACGCATAATCATACTACATATCATTGTATCATATATATTAAGAATTTTCAAGTCTTTTTTCAAAAAAATTCCCGTATACTCATCTGCGTTTATTCAACAGCCTCTTCACGGTCTTTATGACCGAGCCGAAATTCACTACCGCCACCATCAGGAACAGCAGCAGCTGCCACAAAAGCGTGAGCGGCGGCTCCTTCGCGGCGATGAACGCCATTATGATTATAACGCCCGTATTTATGGCAAATCTCACGTTATTCACGCGGAACGGTATAAAGCGCCATACGTCATGCAGACGCACGAAGTAGCACACCATATACGATGCGGCCGTAGCGATGGCTGCGCCCCATACCCCGAAATGAGGTATCATCAGGAGATTGAGCAGTATATTCGTGAGCGCCGCCACAAGCGCCGTAGCAAGCGAGTTTATCGAGCGCTTGCGCGTGGTATACACCGACGACAGGAACTGGCAGAAGCACTGGAACACCATGGATATTATGAGTATCGGCGTGAATTTGTATGCGGTGTAGAACAGCTTGCCGTCGCTGCCGTCACCGGTGAGTATCAGCGTCAGCGGCTTGACGAGCATGATAAGCCCTGCAGCGCCGATGAATATGATCGATGAATATGTGCCGAACACGGTCTGGTAGAACCTGCCGAGGCCGCTGCTGTTGCGCTCCTCGATGGACGACATCTGCCACGCCTGATAGAACATGGTGGTCACAAAGAGCAGCAGTGTGGGCAGCTTGTAGCCTATACTGTATATGCCGTTGGTGGAGCGGTCTATCATCTTTACGATGAACCACTGGTCGGAGGATGAGGTCACCCACCACAGGATATAGGTAGGTATGAGCCATACCGAGAAGGAGATCATCTCCTTGAACAGCTTGCCGTCAAAGAACCTCGTATCAGCGTACTTGCCGAGACCGCCCAAAAAGTACAGCCACAGCAAAGATATGATATCCGATATGATGAACGAGAGTATATAGCCTATTACCGCGAGCTTGAACACCACGATGAGCAGAATATTCAGCAGCAGCTGATTTACAGCCGTGACTACGCCGTCCACCATGAACAGCTTCACCATACCCCTTGCACGGGTGAAGTTCGACGCTATATCGCGGAAGCAGCAGAAATAGCAGTACACATACAGCAGCACCGCATAATTGCCTATCTCATCGTTGAGCGATATGAGCGGAGATGCCACGGCGAGCGTGCCCATGCCCAGGAACAGCGCGGCATTCGCCGCGGTATATACCTTGCGCCTGTCGTATCCCCCGTCCATCGTGAAGCGTATCACAGCGTCACGCATAGAGAATGTGACCAGCGGCACAAGGAGATTCACCGTCTGATAGACGAGGCTGGCAGTGGACTGCTCCTCCTCCGTCATATGGTGTGTATATATTATAACAAGAAGGAAGCCTATCAGTTTGCCGAGAAACTGCCCCACCCCGAAAACAGCGGTATTTCCGAGGAGCTTCCTGTACTTACCCTTCTGTGAGGCCATCTGCACCACCCTTATCCCAAGATCCTGTGCGACAGGAATGTCCGTTAAATATCAATACATAATTAAGTATAGCATATAAAACAGCATTTGTCACCTGTTTTACAAATTTTTTACAATAAAATCCTACATCATTTACCCGTAAAAATTGGTAAAAATGACTCAGGAGGACAAGGCAGAAGGAAGAAGGCATGATGAAGAATTAGTCAGGGACGTTAGTAACATCCGCTTATCGAATTACTATTTGTTTTGGAACTTTTGTACCGTTCTCTGAGTATAGGATAGCACAAGGAGTTAGTGCTGACGGATTATTTTGCGACTTTTGAACGGTAGCCTGTTGTCGGGACATATTCATTTGTCTTGGGGTACGAGAGACAACCTTGGGCGAGGGCAGGGAAACGTACAAACTTGATAGGAGACGGGCTTTCCCCGCCCTCTCCCACGGTTTTCTCTCGCGCTCTCTTTCCCACCC
>JAFPPJ010000387.1 GCA_017410745.1 Oscillospiraceae bacterium | reverse complement strand
GATACATGTCCCCGGCAGCCCCGAGAACTGCTATCTGGGCGGCAAGCCCACCACAGCGGCCTACTGGGAGAAGCTCAAGAACAATGCGGATATGGACAATGTACCCGATTCCATACCCGTGAGATACGGCTATTCCACCGCAAGATCGAGCCTGCGCCTATTCCCTTCCTATGACTTCATCGGCGAGGACAAGGACGACCGTTTCTATGACGTGAACGTGATGTCCGAGTATATGCCCTTCCGTCCCCTGCTGATACTCCACGAATCCAAGGATAAGCAGTGGTACTATGTTATGTTCGAGGGCTACTCGGGCTGGGTGGACAAGAAATATGTGGCAGAGTGCCCCGACCGTGAGGACTGGCTGGGCAGGATGTCGCCGGAGGACTTCCTCGTAGTCACCGGCAGGGAGATACGCCTGCAGGACGATGTAAGATCGCCCTCCCTTTCGGGACAGCTCATCCCTATGGGCACGAAGCTCCCGCTGGTAAAGCTCTCGGATGCGCCCAGGATGATAAATGACCGCGAGACCACAGGCTGCTATATCGTAAAGCTGCCCGTGCGCAAGCCCGACGGCATGATAACAGACAAGTACTCCCTCATCTCCATAAAGGAAGATGTGCATGTGGGCTATCTCGAGTACACCTCCGAGAATGTTCTCCGCCTTGCATTCAAGCGTCTCGGCGACAGATACGGCTGGGCAGGTCTCAACCATTCCAACGACTGCTCGGGCATCACAGGCGAGATATTCCGCTGCTTCGGCTTCTCGCTCCCCCGCGTGTCCTCACAGATAGCCGCATACAAGGGCGTTGACACGAAGGATCTGTCGGATATGACCGACGAGCAGAAGCTCGGCGTGCTCGCATCCGCAGAGCCGGGCTCCATACTCTTCTTCAAGGGGCATATCATGATATACCTCGGCATGGACAACGGCGACCCCTACTGCATCAGCGCCACGGGCACATATCTGAAGGACGGCAGCGATGAGGACAGCGCCGTCGATACCAACAGCGTAATAATCACAAACATGAGCAAGACCTACCGCAGCAATGGCGATTCATGGCTCACCAACCTCTCCGCAGTCATAACGCTGTGACTTAGTGGTCAGTGATCACAACATCAGATACAAATATGGGGCACCCATAATGGGTGCCCGAAAGTTTTATAGTATAGAATGTGGTCTAGTATGCCTATTACCCTTCAAATGCACATCGGGCAACTGTCGGCTTTGCCTGAAAATAGCACTTATTTCCCCACTTCACCAATGTTCCGAGGATAGTACAATAGTCCCCTTCAAACGCACATCGGGTAACTCCGGACTTTGCCCGGCTATTCGCGGATCTTTGCGCCGAGCTCGTCGAGCTTCTTGAGAGCCTTCTTCATAGCGGCATCAGCCTGCTCATCGGTGAGAGTGCCCTCGTGGGAGCGCATGGATATGGAGAATGCCACGGACTTCTTGCCCGCCTCTATCTGAGTGCCCTTGTATACGTCGAAGAGCTTTATTGTCTCAAG
>JAFPPJ010000386.1 GCA_017410745.1 Oscillospiraceae bacterium | reverse complement strand
CGGCACAGAGCGTGCCGATGATATCGTGGAGGTGCTACACCGTCATAATATCAAGCGCTGCTACTACGGCCATGTTCACGGCAGGGCGCACAGCCGTGCTGTCACTGGTCTCACCGAGGGGATAGACCTTCGTATGATATCCGCCGACCACCTGAAATTCATACCATATAAGATAATGTGAGCGGCAGACAAACCGCCGCCTGAAGACACTCAAAGCCCCCTGCTAATGCAGGAGGCCTTTTTGTTAAAGTATCACTGGTCGCCCAGTATCATTTCACAGGACTTTTCAAGTGCCATTTCGAGATCCTCATGGGTCACGCAGGTGACTTCAAGGATACCGGTGGATATATTGTAGGTGTAGGGCTTGAGCTTGGAGTGGTTGAACTCGTTTATGAACTTGTCTTTGCGGTGTATCAGGTCGTCAATGGAGAGTATATGCGAATGATGCACTATGACCGCAAATTCGCCGCCGCCGAGCCTGCCTATCACAGCACTTCTGCCGAATACATGCCTGAGGCAGTCGGACGTCATCTTTATCGCAAAGTCGCCCTCGATATGCCCGTGGAACTGGTTTATCCTGCGCAGATCCTTGGTATCCGCATAGCATACGATGAAGTCGCCCTCGGGATGACGATCCATGAGCTCCTGTGCAGCGGCATAGAAGCCTCTGCGGTTGAGCACTCTCGTGAGCTCATCCTTTCGGGTCTCGTCCTCAAGCTCGGAGTAGCGGTAGCTTATATCGTTCATGTGGTCGTTGAGTTCCCTGAGTATGTCAAGGGTACGCACAGCGGAACTCAGCTGATATGTAACGAGCTCGAATTCACGGAAGAAGTCTGCATCCTCGGGCTCAAAGAGCGCCAGACCATACTGCACCTCTGCGGAATACAGCACCGTAGCCACGAGCACTCTCGGACGGTCGGACACCAGCGAGGGATTGCGGAACACCTCGGGAGTATACATCTTCTGCTCGTTCTCGGGCACGCTGTACACGCTCGAGCCGTATGCATAGGACTTGAACAGCCATGTGATATCGTCGGGGAACTCAAAGCCGTAGTTGTGTATAATGGGATGGTCGAGCACATAAAGATAGGATGTGCTCACGCCGATGTTGCACAGTCTGCGCAGCACCTCGGCATAGCTGTCACGCAGGTTGGCACCGCCTATGACGGTATCCCTTATGAACAGCGTCTCGAGCTGGGAGCGGTCGGGAGCGGCAGACAGCGCATGGGCATATCTGCGGCGCAGCTTTATGTCGATGCTGTGATAAAGGTCGCGCACAAGATTGATGTTCTCGCTGCGGCATCTTCTTATCAGCCATATATACAGTATCTCATGCAGTGCGTACATCCTGCAGAGCTCGGCAGCGCGGCGCAGATCGGTAGGGGTAAGGCGGCGCAGCAGCTCATATGTGGAGTGTACGGTATCCTCGGTGGCAACGCCCTGTATGAAGCGGTTATCGAGCTGCTCCACACATTCGGTCATGACCTTTACGAGAGGATCTTCCTCGGTTATATCGGGAACGAGTGCGGCGAGATAACTCTTCATCGCAGCCTTGACCTCTTGTGTCTCGCCGTCGAAAAGATCGGTGGTGCGGAAGAAGCGCACATCTGCAAAGCAGGAATGGCGCGGTATGAAGCGTGTCTCGACGCTCATGTCACGGGGAGGCGCACCTATAAGCACGCTGACAGCCTTCTCCACAGCCTTCGCACCGAGGAGCGATGCATCTGCGCGTATAGTGGCGAGCGGGGGATCGAGCTCTCTTGAGAGCGGCTGATCGTCAAAGCCTATTACAGCCACATCCTTGCCTATCTCTATCCTGCGGTCGGTCAGCACCTCGTATACCACCGATGCCACCACGTCATTTACGCACATGATCGCATCTATGTCGGGGTTGTTGTCGATCAGCTTCTCTATATCCGTAAGGCAGTCGTAGCCGCCGTCGCACGGCTGTATAAGGCGCTCCTCTATGGCAACGCCGTTCTCCTCAAGGCCTCTTCGGAATGCCTCCGTCCTCTCGCGGCAGTCGGAATTCTCCTGATTGCCCGCCATGAACGCGATATGCTTCCTGCCCTGATTGACAAGATATTTCACCGCAGCGAGTATACCCGTCGCATTGTTGAACCCTATGGTCTCATGCTCGGTATCATCATCGGAAAGCACGAGAAGCGGAAGATCCTTGAACTGGGATATGAACTCCCTTTTGCGCGCGGCGCTGCAGCCGTAGGTGATAGTACCTATGGCAGCGATAAGATAGTCAAAATCTGCGTGCAGTGCATAGTCAAAAAGCACGTTGTACTGATAGTCGTAGTGCTTGTCATATTTTTCATTGATGCTCTGTATTCCTACATAGTTGCCCGGTATAATGACGAGATTGACATCAAGCCTCTTGGCAGCATCCATAGCGCCCTTTGCGAGCGCCTTGCTGTAGCCGTCGTTGATGTTGGCAACAAGCAGAGCTATGTTGTGTCTTTTCATGATCTTTCTTCCCCTCCAGACAAATCCGAAAATACATAGTTATTATATCACATCTGTTTAATAATTTCAATATTCAAATTCAATAGATATATACCACCGTTTTTAGTCAATAAATAAAAGCCCCTGATAACACTACAGCGCAGTGTCGATGCAACACTGCGCTGTAGTAAAATAT
>JAFPPJ010000385.1 GCA_017410745.1 Oscillospiraceae bacterium | reverse complement strand
AGCAGATCTTCCATAGTATACCCATCCGGAAGACATACTCCATTTTCACCTATATCTGAATGTGTGACAGCATCTGATCTGATTGATGCATCATCTGCCCCGGTATTACCGCACCCGCTCAGATTCACGCTCATGATAGCGGTTAGTATCAGCGGCATGATCTTGTTCAGAACTTCCATAAAACCTCCTTGCTTTCCTGATCGTCGTATTCATCCCGATGCGGGTGAATACATATGCATACAACAGCATCTTGTTATATTATATCATATTCATGCCGGTTTACAAGCAGTTGACAATAAATCTAATCAAAATATAATCATCATGCCGATGATCAGTTGTCAGGCCGGCAAATACGTCCTTCCCTATACCCTACATTCCGAAAATCGTCAATATTGACATTGACAGATATATCCGGGATGGGTATAATAGTAACACGATCCCCGCTTTCGGGCGGAGGTCTGAATATATGGGACAGGGGAAGCCCTGTCTCTGATTTATGGAGAAAGATATGAACAAAAGGATCATCGCGCTGATATGCGCAGCACTGGCACTTACCGCCTGCACACAGACACCCGCCCCCGCATCGACCGAGCCGTCCGCACAGAGCGAGACGGAACAGGCCGAAGCTTTGGCGGTACCGACAGAAACTGCAACAGAAGCGGAGACGACGACAGAAACGACAACACAGGCGGCAGCAGAAGAGACGACTACAGAGGAGACAGCGGCAGAGACGACCGAGCCTGCACAGGACGAGCCTGTCAGCCATGAAGCACCCGACCTCACCACCCTGGGCTGGGACACTGACTATGCATCCCTCACCAACGCGAAGGCATACAAGATATCAGACGGCGACATAGCTGTTGACCTTGACGGCGACGGTACGGACGAGATATTGAACTTCACCCATGAGAATGACGATGATGAGGCAAAGGGCTACACCGATTACGAGAATTCCGGCCTGCTGCCCGTGATACCCTATATCAACGGCGAGCCCGCCGGGATAAAGACGGTGATGAACGAGGAATACGGCTATGCCGTGTTTGACCGGAACAGCTTCTCTATGCCCTCGGGGTATATCTACATATGCGATATAGACGCATCCGACAGCTATAAGGAGATCGCCTTTGTGCCCTATGCATACACCGATGATTATATGACCGTATTTGTCAGATACAAAGACGGACAGCTTGAGTATGCGGGCAGCATTGGCTACGATTCGCCCGACCCTTCTATTGAGACATACGATGATACATACAGCATCGGTGATATGAACATCCCGTGGGGACGACCGCTCATTACCGACGGCAGCGGCATCGTTACGGCAGCAACAAGGCTCAGCTATCAGACATGGTTCGGGTATACACAGTATGCATTCAATGAGGACGGCGTACTTGCGGAGCTTGCGGGCGTTGAGGTATATCCCTACGGCTATGAGAACAGGGACAGCTACGACAAGGCATGGCAGAAGGTGAAGTCCAACTGGAGCATGACGGAGGACGAGGACTGCATGCTCACCAGGGACATCACGGTATACAGCACGCCATCCGAGGACGGCGAAGCTAAGACCATCACCGCACAGCCTGCCATACCCACCGGTGAGATCTATGTGTCGGACAGCCGCTTTATAACGGTCACGAGCTATGACGACTGGGATGAGTTCCACAAGGGCCTCTGGGTATATGTTGCCGCAAAGGACGGCACCTGCGGATGGATGCACGCATATCCCTATGATGACACAGCCGATATTTTCTCGGTAATGACGATGTACGACTGATAAAGCATAACAGGAGGCAATATGTCCGATAAGATATTATGTGTGCTGGCGGGATATGATGACAGCACGGAGGAACGCCTGTCGCGCATACAGAACAAGCTGTATGCTCAGGGATTCAGCGGTGTGCAGACAAAGGATATACCCATGCATTTCACCCTCGGCACATACGACACCTCGCAGGAAAATGAACTGCGGGAGCGGCTCGGTAAAATTGCGGGCACTCACAGGGCATTTGCCGCCGAATTCAATCACACAGGCCTTTTCAGGCTCCCTGCCAATGACGTGCTGTTTATTGCTCCCGAGGTCAGCAAGGATATGCTGTATCTGAAGGATGAATTCATGGACAGCAAGGATAAATACAGCTGGTCGCCCCATACCACTATGCTGATAGATAAGCCCGATGTTATCGGGCGGGCGACGCAGGCAGTTCTTGGAGAGATGCCTGTGCCGACGGGAATGGTGACCACACTGTATCTCTATGAATTCTGGCCTGCAAGGCTCATTGCGTCCGCAAGGCTCGGATAGATATAACAAAACGGATGACCGTGCATATGACGGTTATCCGTTTTGTTATAGTCACTCATAATTTTCAAGTCCGTCCGAACTGATCGTGCCGTCGGGGGCAATGCCGAGCTTATAGGTATTATCCGAGAACATGCCATCCATATCCACGGATATTTCCACAAAGTCATCTTCATCAATATAGATGTAACATATGCACAGGCGGTCTGTGAATTCTTCTCTGGCAAGGCGGATGCCGGCATTCCCGTATACGTCCGCCCAGGTCTCGATGGTGCCGTCATCACCGGCACATTCATCTGCTATATAGTCATATATCTTCTTTTCCCATGCAGCCCTGTCCGAAAATATCTCCTTTAGTATCTTTGTTGACTTTACAGCTGTAAGCGGGCTCCCGTCATCACAGGCAAGGCTGATATAGCATGTTCTGTCCGCATCGCCGCTTTCTGTCCTGACTGTCTTCCAGACGATCTGCCCGCTCGCTTCCGAGTGACCGCTGCGTCTGGTGATCGTGAAGTCTCCCACTCCTTCAATGCTCCATATACTGTCATTGATGATGCTCTCACCCATGTCTTTAAGTGCCGTGTCCCTGATATTCGTCTCAAGTATGCGCTCGAGCAGATAACTCGATGCAGAGCCTTTTCTTCTCCGCACAAGCAGCTTGCAGATCGTCCCTTGTTTTAATACGATCCATCTGTTTTGCTTGAATTGCTTATTATCATGGAGTATGACCAGAGACCCCTCTGCCGTCTCATCTGCTCCGTCACCCGTAGAAATGACAGGGCAGGAGCATATTCCCACCACGCCCTTGTACTTCATTACCTCATGGATAACACTGATGTCTTTTTCGGTAAAAACAGTTATTTCTTCGGGTGTTGTCTCGTATTCGGAAAGAAGCCCGGACACGACACGATCGTATATCGCTTTGTCATTTTCGGGCTTCACATCAGATGCCAGCACTTTCTCCAGCAGAAAGGTATTGGGAGAATACAGGCACTTCCTTGCGCGTATCCTGTAATAGCAGCCTTCCCTGAACTTCGGCGGGAACGGATAGCCAAACGGCTTTTTCCTGCAATACCAGTATATGAAGCCCATATAACCGACAAGGATATTTTCCCTTTCCCAGGGTATATCATATTGGATATTGGCGAGATATTCATCCCCGATCT
>JAFPPJ010000384.1 GCA_017410745.1 Oscillospiraceae bacterium | reverse complement strand
GGTATCCTTTGCTGCGAACCACAGTGACTCGCCCTGATCGAGCGCATAGTTAAAGCAGGTCCTTGCGAAGGATGCGATGGAATTGTCAAGGTTGTGTACGCCCTGAACTATACCGTCGGAGTTCTTGAACTCATGTATGAGCGCCCTTGTCTCGGTGCCGTCCTCATTGGTGATGACAAGTTCAGCCTTGCTTCCCTTGGGAGCTTTGAGCTCGGTGTTCTTGTATATGTCACCGTATGCATGACGTGCGATGGTGATGGGCTTTGTCCATGTGGGGATGTAGGGAGTGATGCCCTTTACGAGTATGGGCTTGCGGAACACAGTGCCGTCAAGTATGGCTCTGATAGTGCCGTTGGGGGACTTCCACATCTCCTTGAGGTTGTATTCTGTCATACGCGCAGCGTTGGGTGTGATGGTGGCACACTTTACTGCAACGCCGTACTTCTTTGTAGCCTCTGCAGAGTCGATGGTCACCTGATCGTTGGTCTCGTTGCGGTGAACAAGGCCGAGGTCATAGTACTCGCTCTTCAGGTCTACATAGGGAAGTATGAGCTTCTCCTTTATCATCTGCCAGATAACTCTGGTCATCTCATCTCCGTCCATCTCTACGATGGGGGTGGTCATCTGTATCTTTGACATTTGTATCAGTCCTTTCGCATATTAAGGTGCATCAGAACGGTATCGCGAAGATTATATCCATGCTGCTGCCGCCTGTGATGTCATTTATCGCGCGCTCGAACATCGGCGCTACCTCGTCCCAGTGATTGCCGAATGCACCGCAGCCGTACTTGCCGAGTATCAGCACATCCGGGCGCTTCTGTACGGCAAGGGCGATTATCCGCCTTATGCGCTCCTCCATAAGCTCATTCGCCTTGGAATGTGAGAGTATCGCAGCATAGCGGTTCACCGCAGGCGATGTGATGAAGCCGCAGTGTACGGGCTCATCGAGTATCTCAAGGGAATCATCCCTTATTACGGGCACACGCGCTGAGTATATCATGCCGTGGGTATAGCCCCTGGCATCGGTGAAACGGTTGGCGTTGTAGAACTCCACCGTGTCCCTTATGGTGTAGTAGAGGCCAGATGCACGGCATATGTCCTCCTCCTGCGCCTTGGCACCGATGATATATCCGCCGCCCGGTACATTCGCATTGGCGAAGTTGAGTGCGAGCACATCCTTGTCGCCGTGTGCTATTATCGCGCCTATGGTGGTGAGAGCCTCGGTATGGTCACAGATGCGGTATGTGTCCTCCCTCGGATGTCCGTCCGCCACGATGTCGGGCACATATTCGGAGTACTGTCCGTCAAATGTGCCGATGTCGTTCATGGCATCATTCTCGCGCTTTATCTTGAGGAAATCTATCATGCCCATGCCGATGCCTCCTTACGCTTAATCAGCCGTTCTTGAGTGCCTCTCTGGTATAGTCGAGCAGGCCGCCTGCAAGTATGATATCCTTTGTTCTGCCCGAAAGCTCGCAAAGTACGGGTATCTCTATGCCCTTGGTGCGGTCTGTGAGTACGAGCTGCTGCTCGCCTGCCTCTACTGCTGCACGCACGTTCATGAGAGCGAGCTCATCGCCCTGGTCTATGCGGTCGTAATCTGCCTCATTCACGAATGTGAGGGGAAGTATGCCCGCATTGATGAGGTTCGCACGGTGTATTCTTGCAAAGGACTTGACTATTACAGCCTTCACGCCGAGATACAGGGGTGCAAGCGCTGCGTGCTCACGGGATGAGCCCTGGCCGTAGTTGGAGCCGCCCACGATGATGGACTTGCCCATTTCCTTTGCCCTTGCGGGGAAATTCTCGTCGCATACGGTGAAGCAGTGCTGTGATATAGCGGGTATGTTGGAACGCAGGGGAAGTATCTTTGCGCCTGCGGGCATGATATGGTCGGTAGTGATATTGTCGCCTACCTTGAGGGAGCAGCCGCACTCGATGCTCTCAACGAGGGGAGCGGTCTCGGGATAGGGCTTTATGTTCGGGCCTCTGAGTATCTCCACGCTGTCCATCTCGGACTCGGGAGCGGGAGGTACTATCATGTTGTCGTTTATCACGAATTCGGAGGGCATCTCGAACTCGAACTTGTCCTCTATCGTCCTGGGGTCGGTGAATACGCCGTTCACTGCGGATATAGCAGCAAGCTCGGGGGATACGAGATATACCTGGCCGTCCTTGGTGCCGCTGCGTCCGAGGAAGTTGCGGTTGAAGGTACGCAGGGATATACCGCCGGAGTTGGGCGACTGACCCATGCCTATGCAGGGGCCGCAGGCACTTTCAAGGATACGCGCGCCTGCATCTATCATAATGGAGAGAGCGCCGTTCTGTGCGAGCATATTGAGCACCTGCTTGGAGCCGGGAGCGATGGAGAGAGATACGTCGGGATGTACTGTCCTGCCCTTGAGGATGTGTGCCACCTTCATCATGTCCATGAGGGAGGAGTTGGTGCAGGAGCCTATGCAGACCTGATCTATCTTCATGCCGGAAAGCTCGGATGCAGTCTTGACATTGTCGGGAGAATGAGGACATGCTGCAAGAGGTTCGAGTGCAGACAGGTCTATCTTTATCTCCTCGTCATATACAGCATCAGCGTCGGCTGCGAGAGGAACATATACATCCTCGCGCTTCTGAGCCTTCAGGAACTGTCTCGTGGTCTCGTCGGACGGGAATATGGAAGTGGTAGCGCCGAGCTCTGCGCCCATATTGGTTATAGTAGCTCTCTCGGGAACGGAAAGTGACTTCACGCCCTCGCCGCAGTACTCTATAACCTTGCCTACGCCGCCCTTTACGGACAGTCTGCGGAGCACCTCAAGGATAACATCCTTTGCGGATACCCAGGGAGAAAGCGCGCCTGTGAGCTCTACCTTCACTATCTTGGGATATGTTATATAGTATGCGCCGCCGCCCATCGCAACAGCAACATCAAGTCCGCCCGCACCGATGGCGATCATGCCTATGCCGCCGCCTGTGGGGGTATGTGAGTCCGAACCGATGAGTGTCTTGCCGGGAGCGCCGAAGCGTTCAAGATGTACCTGATGGCAGATACCGTTGCCCGGACGTGAGAAATATATACCGTGCTTCTTTGCGCAGGAGCCGATGAAGCGGTGATCGTCCGCATTCTCGAAGCCCGACTGGAGCGTGTTGTGGTCGATGTATGCCACACTTCTCTCCGTGCGCACTCTGGGCACGCCCATAGCCTCGAACTCGAGATATGCCATAGTGCCCGTAGCATCCTGTGTAAGTGTCTGGTCAATACGAATGCCGATCTCATTGCCCTTGACGAATTCACCGTCAACCACATGAGCCTTGAGTATCTTTTCGGTAAGCGTAAGTCCCATAATATCCTCTCCTTGTTTGTCGTAATACTCTGTCATTATACCATATCCTCACCGAAATTACAATAGTTATCGAGAAAATTTGTAGCACTTCACATGCCAAAAAACTCCCCCGCCTTAAAGACGGGGGAGTGCATGAGACCTGATGGTCTTACTTAGCAGTGAAGAATACGATATTCGCCTTGTCCTCTGCGTAGCTCCTGCCGAACGGGATATACTCGCCGTTTACATAGGGTACTACATAGAAGCCGTACTTCGTGCCCTTGGTTAGGCCTGTCCATACTGTCTCGGTAGTAGCGTAGTCTCTTGTGTTGATGATCTTGTTGTTTGCATCAACAAGTACTACCTGATACTTGGTAGCTGCGCCGTTCTGGTCGGAATACTTGCTCCACTTTACAGTAGCCTTGCCGCCTGTCATAGCCGATACGGTGGGCTTGAGACCGTTCTTGGTGGAACGTGTAGCAGGTCTCTTGAGCGGAGTGAGCTTGCCGTCAACAAGTGCCTTTACATAGAACTCTGTGGGAGTATTGTTTGCAAGGCCTGTTACGAGGAACTTGGGCTGAGTGGTAGTGCCTGCGAGGGTATCCTTTGTCTGACCCTTCTGCCTGTAGTAGATATAGTACTTGGTAGCACGAGGAACAGACTCATAGTACAGCCATACCTTCTTGTTGCCGAGGGACAGCTTCTTGATCATGGGAGCGTTTACGGGAACAGTCCACTTGATGTAGGGCTTATCCTTGGCATCGGTTCTTGTGAATGTGGGATATACGCCGTTATTGGAAGCGGTGGGATATCCGCCCTTGGTGATGAAGGGCTGTACATAGAAGCCGTAGTCCTCACCATTGTGAAGTCCGAGCCACTTGAACTCAAGCTTGGATGTGGTCTTGGTGTCGCGGACATTGTTGTCCTTGTCGATGCATACCACTCTGTAGCGGATAGCATTGGGGAATGCATCCCAGGATATCAATATTCCGCCGGACTCTACAGCCTGTGTCTTGCAGTTCACATAATAGCCCTTGACTGTAGTCTGTCTCTTGTTGGTCTCGGTGGTCTCCTTGCCGTTTACCACAGCCTTTACCCATACTTTGTATGTACCGTTGGCAATGCCGCCGATATATGCGCCTGTCTGGGAAGCAGCACGCTCTATCTTCTTGGTGGAAGTGCCTGTCTTATAGTATACTACATACTTGGTAGCACCGCTTACAGCCTCCCAGGATACGTTCATCTTGCCGTTGCCAGGCTCGATCTTAGTAACGAGGGGAGAAGAAGCAGTTACCACTGCGAACTGAGGAGATGCCTCATATTCCACGCCAAGGATGGTGTCATAGGGAACTACCTGATAGTAGAAAAGTCCCTTGCCGACCTTGTTGTCGGTGTATGTCTTGCCGGTGAGACCTTCCTTGAGTTTTGTGCCTCTTGCGTTCCTTGTGGTGGAACGATATACACGGTAGGTTATGCCGCTCTGGGTACCGGAAACAGTCCATGTGAGCTTGACATAGCCCTCTGTCGTCTTTTCAGCCTTGGTGATATT
>JAFPPJ010000383.1 GCA_017410745.1 Oscillospiraceae bacterium | reverse complement strand
CGGACGGCCTGAGAGCATATATGGACAAGCATATGGCTATACTTGCTCCCAAGTTTGATCTGGTAAACAACGTCCTCACCAAGGAGATGGGCGATCTCGGGATACTCACATGGAACGTGCCCAACGGCGGCTATTTCGTGTCGGTATACACTCCCGAGGGCTGCGCAAAGGAAGTAGTCCGTCTGTGCAAGGAAGCAGGCGTAGTGCTCACAGGTGCAGGTGCCACCTATCCCTACGGCAACGACCCCACAGACAGCAATATCCGTCTGTCGCCCTCCTTCCCCACACTCGATGACCTGGCAAAGGCACTTGAGCTCTTCTGCATAAGCGTGAAGCTTGCTGCCGCAAACAAGTACCTCGCATGAGTATGATATGATCACAGAACCGCAGACCGCGTAAACGGCCTGCGGTTTGTTTATTATGCACAAACATATGTCGACTCAATGTGCATAAATCTGATTTTGAGGGGCATTTATTGAAAATTTTTGAACATTGTGGTATACTTGTATATGTATATGCTTTCGACGCAATGTTCTACGACTTTATGAGGTGAGGTTATGAGGAAGATACGCAGAGTCATGGCGGGGCTTGCTGCTCTTGTGATGATGACATCCGCAGCAACAGACGTATTTGCAGCAAGATATTCGGGCTTTTATGCGGTGAACGATGGATCGTCACAGTCGGAGATAACCGAAGTGGGCGGCAGCCATGTGACATTCAGGCAGGGCAACAGCGGAGACGCTTATGTCTGCGAGCGTGAGGTGCGCATAGCATGGTCGGATATCGCAGACAGAGATACCGTGGCGAAGATCGCATCCATATCGTTCAATGTGGCCTATACGATACCCGACGGCGTGATACCGGATTATAATGATGAGCTTTACGGCAGTGTAGAGGCCGAGCTCACGGATGGAGACTATGATCGGCTGATAAGTAAGGACTGGTATTTCTGGCCTGAGGATATAGTCATGCCGGATGAAGGTGACCCGGAAGATCCTAACGATGATGAAGCCGGCGATCCGGGCCGGTGGCCATCCTATGTGGATAAGGATATGCATGTCAGCTTTACAGGCGGTGCTCCGAAGTATGACAGCTTTCTGAGCTTCAGGGATGAATCAGGCATATCCATGGTGGATCCCGATATCACCATGACCATAAGTGATATAAAGATATACGACAAGGACGGCAATGAGCTGGAGCAGGTGACGGATCAGGATGAGGCTGCCGGCTGGGAACCGCAGTTCTACATGGAGGGCGATGAGCTCTTCTGGAAGAATGCGGTGGACATAGTCGCACCCGATCTCACACAGGATAAGTACTGCCCCGGCAGCGGCTACACGGTATGGGCGACCTATGAGGGCAGCGAGATATGGACAGAGCTCGGTACGGTCGAGGCGGATATTATCGGCGGCGAGCTGCAGGATGCACATATAGATCTGCCGCTTGCCCTTGCCGCTGCTGCAAAGCAGGGCATGGAAGTATACGGCGATCTGCAGATACATGTAGGCTTCTTCACCGAAGATGATATCATATATTCCACATATGAGACCGAGCGCTATGATTATTCCTTTGACGGGGGAGAGCAGTCGGATATATCCGCTCCCGAAAACGTCTCTATATTCGATGATCATGTGGAATGGACGAATGTCAAAGGCGCAAGGGGATATATCATCCGCCTCGTGGAGCAGGGCGATGAGAAATGGGTATTCACCGGCGCAGACGATGATACGGGATATACATGGGACATGGATATACTCTGCGCTCAGGTATATACCGTGGATGAGAACTATGATATAGGCGAGCCCGCAGTCGCATATTCCGATACCGTGAAGGATGCATGGCCGGCAGGCTATCACTGGGACAGCGAGCATAAGAACCTTTT
>JAFPPJ010000028.1 GCA_017410745.1 Oscillospiraceae bacterium | reverse complement strand
TAACTCCAGCCTGATAAGCTCCGAGACCTCCGCCTCCGGCAAGGGCGACAGCCGTTATCTCATGCGACATATCATCACCATCCGTATCACACTTCCAGGTATCTCCTCAAACGCTGTGCTTCATTAGCAGCAAAGCCGAATTTCTCATAAAACGGTATTTTATCCGGCATAGCACACAGTTCTACAGCTATATCCGTGCCTCTGACACCATTTTCTTTGATGAATGCCAGCAATTCATCAATCATCATCCGCCCTATGCCCATGCCCTGATATGATGGTATGACAACAACATCCTTTATGTAGTAGCAAAGCCCCATATCACCTATCGCCCGTGCCATGCCTACAGGCACATCACCGTCAAAGGCTGTCAGCGTTACAGCTGAATGTTCAAGTGCGAGTTTCGTCTGATCGCAGGCGGGAGCACCATCCCATACAGACTCCCACAGATCTATAAATTCTTCGGCAGTAAGTACATCACGTTTTATCACTATCATATCTTACACCTCAGTTCATAAGCGAATCATACAGCTCCTGCAAAAGTACCAGCGCCTCTCTGGGAGAGTATTCATCAGGGCTCGTCATTTTGAGCCTGCGTATCACTTCATCCTCTGCAATTGATGCAAATGACACCTGTTCCTTTTCTTCATGCCGTACAGGGGTACTGTCCGCAGTCTCTATCTCCGAAAGTATCTGCTTTGCACGGTTTATTACCGTATTCGGCAGACCTGCAAGCTTTGCTACTTCGATACCGTAGCTGTCATCGGCGCCGCCGCGGACTATCTTGCGCAGGAAGCGTATAGTGTCTCCGCTTCGCTGTACTGCGATACTGTAATTCTTCACTCCGTCGAGCCGTTCTTCAAGGCCTATGAGCTCATGGTAATGGGTGGCGAACATCGTTTTGCAGCCGATGCGCTTCTTGTTTGATATATGCTCTGCCACAGCCGTAGCTATGCTTATGCCGTCAAAGGTGGATGTGCCGCGTCCCACCTCATCGAGTATGACAAGGCTCTGTGAGGTCGCATTCTTCAGTATATCCGCTACCTCGCTCATCTCCACCATGAATGTGGATTGTCCGGCGGAAAGATCGTCGGATGCTCCTACTCTTGTGAATATCTTGTCCACAAGTGTGATGTGTGCACTGTCGGCGGGAACGAAGCATCCTATCTGTGCCATGATGACGATAAGGGCAGTCTGCCTCATATAGGTGGACTTACCAGCCATATTAGGCCCTGTTATTATGGCCATCCTGTTTTCGTTCTGGTCGAGATATACATCGTTGGGCACATATGCCTCGCTCTGTATCATCTGCTCGACCACCGGATGTCTGCCTGCCTTTATGCTGATAACACCATCGATGGCAATATCGGGCTTTACATAACGATTCTGCAGGGATATCTCCGCAAATGAGCAAAGCACATCAAGCGCCGCAACAGACTGAGCTGTTCGCTGCACATGTTCAAGTTTTGAAGCGATAAAGTCCCTGACCTCGGAGAATATCTCAGATTCAAGCACCACCACTCTGTCGGATGCTGATGCCATTTCCTCCTCGGTGCGCTTTAACTCTTCCGTGATGAAACGCTCTGAGTTTGCGAGGGTCTGCTTTCTTATATATTCTGCCGGCACAAGATCGTAATATGATCTCGTGACTTCTATATAATAGCCGAAAACATGGTTATACCCTATTTTAAGATTCTTGATGCCTGTCTTGTCGCGCTCGCGCTGCTCAATTTCCTTGATCACGCCTTTTCCGTTGTGGATTATATCTCTTATGCGATCAAGCTCTTCGTTGAAGCCGTCGCGTATCACTCCGCCGTCCTTGAGCTGTACCGGCGGATCATCGGATATGGCGTTCTCCACGAGAGCGGAAATATCCGAAAGCTCGTCTATACTATCTCTGAGCGTACACAGCAGCGATGTTTTTACACCAACAAGAGACGATTTTATCAGCGGCATCTGGGATGCGGTCATTGCGAGTGCGCGTATATCACGGGGATTGGCGGTACGGTACATGACCTTCGTCATGAGCCTTTCAAGGTCGTATACACCTGCAAGCAGAGTCTGAAGTTCGCTGAGCATAACAGCATCGAGCGAAAGCTCCTCCACCGAATCGAGCCTGTCTATTATGACATTCGGCTTGATGAGCGGCTGCTCTGTATATGCCTTGAGAAGACGCTTTCCCATAGATGTTTTGGTGTGATCGAGCACCCAGAGGAGACTGCCCTTCTTTTCCTTGCTGCGCATCGTCTCACATAGTTCAAGATTGCGCCTTGCATTCACATCGAGTTCCATGAAGCGCTTGTCGGCATAGACCTTGAGCTCGGTGAATCTTCCCACAGCAGAGCGCTGTGTATCAAAAATATAGTAGAAAAGTCCGCACAGTGCGGATACTGATACTTCGTCGCCGTCTGCGATGCCAAGAGACTTGGTATCATCTGCGGAAAACTGCGCAAGTACGAGAGGCTCATATTCCTCGGGAGCAAAGTATACATCCGGCAGCAATGTCTCATGAAGCTCCATCCTGTTATGGACAAACTCCATCACATCCGTCATGGCTGCAGCCTTGTTATTGACAAGCAGCTCCGCAGGGTCGTAGCGCGAGAGCTCATTCGGCAGAGACCTGCGCGCATCCTGCATATCATGATGCACGAACAGCGCCGCTGTGCCTGTGGATATATCTGCGAAGCACAGCGATACGC
>JAFPPJ010000382.1 GCA_017410745.1 Oscillospiraceae bacterium | reverse complement strand
GTGAGATGAAGCCATTTGCGGTGATGATGAAAAATACTGATACCATACTGCGGGAATGTGCGGATGTATCCGAAGAACAACTTGAACTGCTGACAGGCTATCAGAAGCCTGTAGTCCTGCTCAGAAAATCAGATAATAATACTCTGCTCGCCCCATCTGTCGCACCGGATAATCCCACAGTAGGGGCTATGCTTCCCTATGCTCCTGTACAGTTATTGCTTTTTGATCATGACGATGAGTACAATGTACCCGATATACTTGTGATGACCAGCGGCAATGTCTCCGGAGCGCCTATCTGCCGTGATGACAATGATGCAGTGAGCGAGATATCGGAATACTGTGACCTTATCCTTTCAAATGACAGGCTCATAAGAATACGCTGTGATGATACCGTTACCGATATGTACAAAAACAAGCCATATATGATACGGCGTTCAAGGGGCTTTGCGCCCGTCCCGATCATGCTCACCCATGAAAAAAAGGGATGTGTCGTCGGTATCGGCGGTGAGCTGAAAAATACTTTCTGCATAGCTAAGGATTCGCTGCTCTATCCTTCTGCCTATGTGGGGGATATGGCTGATATACGCACTGTCAAGGCTCTTGAAGGATCACTGCAGCGGATGACAGCCTTGCTTGAGGCAAAACCTTCCCTCGTTGTCTGCGATATGCATCCTAAATACAACACTGTCACTATTGCCGAGAGCCTCGGTCTGCCGGTTGTGAAGATACAGCATCATTATGCCCATATACTGTCCTGTATGGCAGAAAACGATCATCATGACGAAGTTCTTGGCATATCTCTCGATGGTACGGGCTATGGCACAGACGGCACTGTATGGGGCGGTGAACTGCTTTTATGCAGGACAGACGGATTTGAAAGGCTTTCTCACATAACGCCATTCATCCAGACAGGCGGAGATATATCCGCAAAAGAGGGATGGAGGATAGCTGCATCAGTGCTCCGCGACTTTTCTTCTGACGGCATGGAACTTGCATCAAAGCTCAGACTCTGCAGTGAACAGGAATACGATTTACAGGCTAAAATGGCAGAAAGAATGCTCAACAGTGTTATCTCTACAAGTGCGGGGCGCGTGTTCGATGCTGTTTCTGCATTACTTGACATACGAAAGCGCTCCACATTTGAAGGTGAAGCCGCCACTTCACTGATGTTCGCAGCGCAGAGAGGTGCAGTAAAACACAAGATCTATACATACAACAGACCTTTCCTTGACAATGAACATCTTGCGGATACCAACTCGCTGATATGCGATATCGCAGAAAGATTTGCGCAGGGTGAGGATAATGAGAGCCTTGCATATATGTTCCATGCTGTCCTTGCTGATATGATAACGGCTCAGTGTGAGATATACAGTGAGAAAACAGGCATAAGAACAGTCGCTCTCAGCGGGGGAGTGTTCCAGAACACTCTGCTGCTCGGAATGTGTGAGGAAAGGCTTGAAAAAGAAGGCATAAAAGTACTGCACCACAGCATGATACCGCCCAATGACGGGGGTATATCTGTCGGGCAGGCATTTTACGGCCTCGAATATCTGAAAAACAAAAGTTGAAAAATATCCGCAGACCTTTATGATCTGCGGATATTCTTATGATTCCATTATGCCCAGTATCGTCATGGCAGTATTTTCGCTGCCTTCGGACAGTTTTATCTCAACAGTATGATGAGAGCTTTCCTTACCCATGAGCATCTG
>JAFPPJ010000381.1 GCA_017410745.1 Oscillospiraceae bacterium | reverse complement strand
CATACGAACAGGGATTCCGGCTCTGCACTGCCGCCCGGCAGGAGATTGAGCTGGTACTGATAGCCGTCTATATTGCCTAAGCTGTCTTCGCCGCCGGTGTTTATCCTTGTCTCTATCTTATGCCATGCGGGCGGGATATAGTATCTTACTCTGCCGTCTGCAAGTGTCTGTTCCGACGCAGCGCTCCTGTCAAATGAATTGCCGTCAATGGTGAAATAGGTGTCGGATGATATCACCCTGGGCTGGAGGATGACCCTTTCGGCTATGATCTTTATTTCATCGGATATCGGCACAAAGGTGCATTTCCCGTATACAGCCACGATGCTCTCGCTGAACCGGTACTGCGACAGGTCGATATATGTGTTTTTCGGTATATCGCACCTCAGGGAGACATTGCTGCTGTTCATTATGTTGAAGCTGTCTTTGGTCGAGTTTTCAAACCGCCCGGATATGAGCAGATACTGATCTGCATATCTGCTCTTTGCGTTTGCCCTGTTGGCACTGTAAAGGGTCAGCAGATCGTCTGCGGTGACATATTTGTATACATGATATGTCTCCGTGTCTGCGGCGATATTGCTGCCTGCAAATGCGAAGCCGCAGAGTGCGGTCACGGTGACAAGCAGGAGAAGCACTGAGAGTATACGCTGTATACGCATGATCATTCCTCCGCAGTCTTTTCGGTGAATTCGAGCCCGTCTTCCTCGTGCATGGTGCGCATTATGCGCAGCACGTTGCGGTATGTATGCGCCTCGGCATAATCATCCACAAGGATGAAGCGGGCGTTGATGTCCTTTTCGAGCTTTCCCTTGAAGTTGTCGCTGTATTTTCTGCCGTTGTAATATATCTCCCTGCCCTGCACCCGTATCTCTATCTCGGCGTTCTGTGCTGTATGGGAATCCTCGCCCGAGGGCGCTGCCGATGTATCCTCTCCTCCGGTCTCGCCCTCAGTTTCGGTAAGGCTGCTGCCGCCGGGGGTGACATTTATCGCTTTATGCAGGTCTATCAGCTTGTCATTGTCAAGCAGATCGACCTGTTCGCCGAATGCGCAGAGAAACGGTATAAAGAGCAGAAGCAGGATAAGAAATGCTTTTTTCATCATATCTCTTCCGTTTCGTATTTTATTCCGAGCCTTTCGAGAAGTTCGACTGCATCGTCAAAGCTCGATGCTGCGGCATAGCTGTCTATGAGCATGACGGTGTTCTCCCGTCTGATATTCCCGAGATGCGCTTCCACATCGGAAATATCATTGCATTTTTCTCCGCAGAACTCGTACTCGTATCCGCTGACTACGATATAATAGCTGTATGTGCTGCCGTCAAGGGATTCGTATTTGCCGTCCTTGGTGATCCTGTCCCATCCCGCTTCGTCGCTCTGCTTTCCGTAGACAAGATCGTAGAACCATATGCCGCTGCCCCGTGCGGAGTAGCCGATATAATACCCCGCTCCGAATATGAGCACGCCTATCAGTGCGACAGTGACAGACAGATGAAGCAGATCCTGCCTGTCTTTTATCCTTTTGCGCCTGATCCTGCGGTCTTCTACCAGTTCGCCCTCACCGTTAATGGAGCGAACCTTGACAAGCACGGGAGATATGAGTATATAGACAGTGAAGCCTATGCCCCACAGTGCTGCCAGGGCGCCGCATATCATCATGAGTATAGGTATCATTTAGCCTCACCCGTATGTCCCTTGACGTATACATTTTCATGTTCTGACGACAGACTGAAAAGTATATCCGATATTTTCTTCTCGTCCCTGTAGAGTATATCATCATCGTCGGAATTGAGCGCAAGTATCACGGGGCTGCCGCTGTGCGCACCGATATACTCCTCAAGTCCGTCCTTCATATCATCATATGCATCGGTATCCGAGCCTATGAGCGGATAGGACATCTCCATGCCGTCATCCGACATAAGGGATATCGTTCGTTTCTTCACATCCGTCTCGTCAAATACTGCGGATATGGATATGATATATACATACTCATTGAGATGGTCTGCTGTATCCTTGAGATTGTCGTACTGCGCCTTGGAAGTCCTTGCGGCCTGTACATTCTGATTAGCGGCAGCTTCCCTCGCTTCAGCCTCTTCAAGCTGTTTGTCATAGTTGTCCTTCTGCCCGACGAATATAGCAAGGAGAATGATGAAAATGACATCGAGCAGGGAGGTGAGGTCTATCACAGTATCTCCTGCGCCATTGCGCCTGTTTCTTCTCATAGCCGTATCTCCATCTACTTGTCGGCCTTTTCGTACATCTCTGCAAGGCCGAGCTTGCGGTCGAAGTCATCGAGCATGACATCGACGTCGTTTATCGTCTTGTTAGGGCCCAGTGAATCGTATGCTTTGAGTATTATTGCGGCAGTAAGCCCGAAGAATGTGGTAGTGAGCGCTGTGCCGAGAGTAGATTGGATATCGGCACTTTTATCTAAGGACCGCATCAGGCCTGCCACCGTGCCGAGCACGCCGAGCAGCGGGAATATGGGTATGAGCTGTGAAAAGGCGTTATGCCATGAGCACAGATCATTGAAGTTGTTCTCATAGCGGCGTATGGTATCAGGGGTCACGGACGATTTTTCATCGTCTTCCTCCTCGAGCTCATACGTCTCACGGTTCTTTTTGTAATTCTTGTTCCGCCTGTCAAGGAGCTCTGTGATGCGCTCCTTCTGGAACAGCAGCTTGCGGTGATTGTTCAGCATCAATCCAAGCAGTACGATTCCTGCGATAATGATAAAAGGTACGCCGTATTTTTCTATCGCTCCAAGTAACAGATCATTCATTTTATGTATCCTCCTATGCGTGGACAGCTTATATTCTGATTATACAAAAAAATCCGCCGTATGTCAATAACATATATCAGATGACATAAATTTCTGTATATTTGCCGCCCGCTGGATCGTATATCATGACTTAGCAGACGATGTAATGGCATAATAACAAAAGATCCCGCAGAACGCGGGATCTGAGATCATGATATTACTGTCAAGTTATCGGTACGAACTGATCCGATCCGGATGCGGTCTCAGCCTGTTCATATGCAGTATGAGCTGTACGGGTCGTAGTCGCTGTCACGGATGAGGTCTTCGAGCGTGATATTGTCAAGCACGTCGTTTATTGCTGAATAGAGCTTTTCCCATACCCGCAGCGTGATGCAGTCGGATGCACGGGCGCAGGAGTTATCCTCTGTCTCAAGACAGCTGACGGGAGCCAGACTTCCTTCGGTAAGTCTCAGTATCATGCCGACGGTATATTCCGAAGGTGCCTTTGACAGCATATATCCGCCGCCGCTGCCGCGGACGCTTCTTACATAGCCTGCACGGCTGAGTGTGGATATTATCTGCTCGAGGTATTTAAGACTGATGTCCTGCCGTTCTGCGATATCCTTGAGAGGGATGCAGCCGGCACTGGCATTCATGGAGAGATCAAGCATCAGTCGGAGTGCATAACGACCCTTTGTGGATATCTTCATCCCGGACGCTCCTTTCTCTTTATAAGCAGGCAGACATTTTCATGTCTGCCCACACGTCATTATTCTGTAAAGAGCGGAGTAGAATAGTATCTGTCGCCGCTGTCGGGAAGAAGCGCTACTATCAGCTTGCCCTTGTTCTCGGGACGCTGTGCGAGAGTGATCGCAGCGTGGAGCGCTGCGCCGGAGGATATGCCCACGGATATGCCCTCTCTGCGGGTAAGGAGCTTAGCCTTCTCGAATGCATCCTCATTTGCTACTGCGATGACCTCATCGTATACGGAGGTATCGAGAGTATCGGGAACGAAGCCTGCGCCTATGCCCTGTATCTTATGTGCGCCTGCCTTGCCCTGTGAGAGTACGGGAGAGCTTTCGGGCTCAACAGCTACTACCTTCACATTAGGGTTCTGGCTCTTGAGATACTGTCCTGCGCCTGTGATAGTGCCGCCTGTGCCGACACCTGCAACGAATATGTCTACCTTGCCGTCGGTATCGTTCCATACCTCGGGGCCTGTGGTGTTCCTGTGTATCTCGGGGTTAGCGGGATTGACGAACTGACCGGGGATGAATGCGCCCTCTATCTCCTTAGCGAGCTCCTCAGCCTTTGCTATTGCGCCCTTCATGCCCTTTGCACCTTCGGTGAGCACGATCTCGGCACCATAGGACTTTATGATATTGCGGCGCTCAACGCTCATCGTTTCGGGCATTGTGATTATGGTGCGGTAGCCCTTTGCTGCAGCGATAGCAGCAAGGCCTATGCCTGTGTTGCCGGATGTGGGCTCGATTATTACAGAGCCTTCCTTGAGCAGGCCGTCCTGCTCAGCCTTCTCTATCATGGCCTTTGCGATCCTGTCCTTTACGCTGCCTGCAGGATTGAAGTATTCAAGCTTTGCTACTACTGTCGCTTCAAGACCGAGTTCCTTTTCAACGTTTACTATCTCCACGAGGGGAGTATTGCCTATAAGACCGAGTGTACCCTTGTATATGTTGGACATGATGGTTCTCCTTTCAAATTACAGTTGGTTTTACTTTATTGCTGCGAAACCCTTTTCAAGGTCTGCGATTATGTCGTCTATATGCTCTGTGCCTATAGAAAGACGTATTGTGTTCTGATATATGCCTGTGGACTCAAGCTCCTCATTGCTCAGCTGAGAATGAGTGGTGGATGCGGGATGTATCACGAGGGACTTCACATCTGCTACGTTTGCGAGCAGAGAGAATATCTCGAGAGCATCTATGAACTTCCATGCCTCTTCCTTGCCGCCCTTGATATTGAATGTGAATATGGAAGCACCGCCGTTGGGGAAATATTCCTGATACAGCTTATGCTCGGGATGGTCGGGGAGTGAGGGAT
>JAFPPJ010000380.1 GCA_017410745.1 Oscillospiraceae bacterium | reverse complement strand
CCTGTACTTATCGGCACTGTCAAATGCGAGTACTGCAAGGTCTGCCATTTCCTGTACGGTGGATGGTGCGAGGACTATCAGCGAGAAATCGCCGTGTCCGCCTGCCTTGGTAGCAAGATAATAGTCGGACTGGGAGGGCTGTATGCCGCCGAGACCGGGGCCGCCTCTCTCTACATTGACGATCACACAGGGAAGGTCAGAGCCTGCAAGATAGGATATGCCCTCCGACTTGAGGGATACTCCGGGTGAGGATGAGGATGTCATTGCCCTCACGCCTGCAGAAGCAGCACCATATACCATATTGATGGCTGCGATCTCGCTCTCCGCCTGAATGAACACGCCGCCCACCTTGGGCATACGCTTTGACATATAAGCCGCGATCTCTGTCTGCGGTGTTATGGGATAGCCGAAATAACACTTGCAGCCCGCTCTTATCGCAGCTTCAGCAAGGGCTTCATTGCCCTTCATCAGCATTCTTTCTTCCATTTCACGATCCTCCGGTCTATTTTTCTACTTTTATTGCACAATCAGGACATATAAGGAAGCACATCGCACATCCTATGCACTGTGAGACATCCGTACACTCAGCGGGGCTGTATCCCTTCTGATTGCGTATATCTCTGCGGATCGTGATGATCTTCTTCGGACAGGCTTCGACGCAGAGACCGCATCCCTTGCATCTGTCTCTGTCTACCTTCATATCAGCCATATTAACCCTCCTTTGTTCTATCAGCATCTCATATCCATGACTATATCTATCGGCATAGTACCGGGTATATTGATCTCCTTCGGGGACGTATGGGCAAATACAGGCACTCCCGACACTGCGGAAAGTCTCTTTGCCTTATCCATCCCTTCGCGTATCACCGACTCATCGGTAAGTGTGCCGAGATTTGTATTGTTCAGTATGCCTGTGACTGCAAGACCGCACGCACCTTCCACCTCACGCAGCACCTCGAGCGCTTCCTCGGGCGAGGCTGTGAGCATCCTGCGGAAATTCACCACATACAGCACCTGCACATCATCGCGTCCCGAGAGATACTGCCTGTATTTCCCGAGCGGGTATGTACCTGCATCATCGCCGCCCATGTCTATTACAACATCACCGGCATTCTCACATATGGTCTGTATGTCAAAGTTGAGCACGGGCACATCGAGATTGGTGCGGGCATACATCGGAGCGACGAGCTTTACCCCATGCGCTTCAAGGTATCCTGCAAGGTCTGCTGTGCGGTAGTACGGATTCACTGTATCCATATCAACTATCACAGTATCTTTTCCCGCCGCTGCCGCAAGATTTGCCGCAGCAGTGGTCTTGCCGCTGCCGTAGTGGCCTGTGACTATCGTTATCATGCGCCCGCCTCAACGGAGATGATGAAATAGTATACGGGCTGTCCGCCGCGGACAAAGTTCACATCCACGTTGCTCAGCTTGCTCCTTACTATGCCCTCAAGCTCCTGAGCCTTCTCAACAGGCACATCCGAGCCGATAAGTATAGTAACGAAGGAAGCCGCGCCCCTCAGATTCTTTACGAGCTTGCGTGTGAGCTTGTATGCTGCACGGGTTATATCGCGGTCTGCAAAGGCAAGTCTGCCGTTTTCAAGAGCGAGTATATCGCCTGCCTTGATATCATGTCCGCCGAAGCTCGAATTTCTCGCAGCAAAGGTGACAAGACCGGACTGTGTGCGCTCGAACGCCGCGCTCATAAGATCGCGGTTGCTTTCAAGGTCTGCATCCGGGTCAAATGCCATGAGTGCGGAAAGTCCCTGCGGTATGGATGTGGTATGCATAACGCACATGGTCTTCTCCGACAGCTTCATAGCCTGCTCTGCAGCCATGATGATATTTTTGTTGTTCGGGAGAACGAAAACGGTCTCCGCAGGAACAGAGTATACAGCACGGAGTATGTCATCGGAGGAGGGGTTCATCGACTGGCCGCCTGCGACTACCTTGTCAACGCCGGCATCGGTGAACATATCCATAACGCCCTGACCATTTGCCACTGCAACGAAGCCGTATTTCTTCTCGGGAGCAGCAGGCACGGGCACAGCGTTCTTCCTTGCCTCTCGCATGCGCATATCACGCTGGAGCTTCATATTGTCTACCTTCATATTGCTGAGGTAGCCCATAGTAAGGCCCTTCTCGAAAGCAAGGCCGGGATTGTTGGTATGAACGTGTATCTTTATTATATCGTCGTCATGTACTACAACGACACAATTGCCTATGGATTCAAGGTACGACCTGAGTGCAGCCGCATCAGCATCGGTAGTCTTGCCGTTGACGATATACTCGGTGCAGTAGGAGAATACTATCTCCTCATCATCGCGTATATCTATATGCAGCTTGCTCTTGGGCTTTTCCCCCATTTCCGTAGGGATGGTACGGGGCTCGCCCCTGAATGCACGGAGCATCTCGCTAAGTATGATGCACAGTCCCTTGCCGCCTGCATCTACCACGCCTGCCTTCTTGAGGATAGGCAGCTGTTCGGGTGTCTTTTCAAGTGCGGCCTCTGCTGCAGATACCATATCGGACCACTGCACCACACTGTCATTGGTAAGGAATGCGCTCTCACGAGCCTTTTCAGCACTTACTCTTGCAACAGTCAGTATCGTGCCCTCGGTAGGTCTCATAACTGCCTTATATGCAGAATCCACGCCGATCTCCATGGCAGTGGCTATATTATCGCAGGTGGCTTCCTTGCAACCGTCAAGTCCCTTTGCAAAGCCTCTGAACAGCAGCGATGTAATGACGCCGGAATTGCCTCTTGCGCCTCTTATCATAGCCGAAGCAGCTACGGATGCTACCTTGGATACATCCTCGCTGTCGCTGATAAGGCGCAGCTCCTTTGCTGCATTCGCCAGTGTGAGCGACATGTTGGTGCCTGTGTCACCATCGGGAACAGGATAGACATTGAGCTCATCTATCTGCTTTTTCATATCGCCAAGTGTGAGTGAAGCTGATATGAATGCATCCTTGAGCATTTTACCGCTGATAGGCATATTTATTCCTCCGTATCTAAGTAATAACGTACTTAACATCTTATTATACCACATATCCCCCGATTTGTCAATATCAATAAATCAGATTTTGTATTCACTTTTTTACACAGAAAATTGTGTTCATTCTTGTTCATATTCAGTTAATATAAGCAGTGCCATGCGCGGCAGACAGCAGACTTTATTGTCCACAGAGCATATCCCGACAGTATCATATGAGATTTTTGAGATAAAGCTATTGCATTTTTGAGCCGTATGTGATATAATAAAAAATAATATGCATAAACAGGCAGCAAGGCTGTCTTTGATACAGGAGGTCACGCTTTTGAGCGATAAAAACAAAGGGGTCAGCAGAGACAACCGCCCCGTATTTCCTGCGAGGGCTGTAGTTACAGGCGGTATGCCCTACGGCAATAAAACACTTCATTTCGGTCATGTAGGCGGTGTGTTCGTATTCGCAGATGTATACGCACGCTTTCTCCGTGACAGGATAGGCAAGGAAAATGTAATATTCGTATCGGGCACGGACTGCTACGGCTCTCCGATAGCAGAGGGCTACCGCAAGGCTTGTGAAGCAGGCTTTGAAGGCAGTATCCGTGATTATGTGCGCCGTAACCATGAGGCGCAGAAGAAGACGCTCGAAGACTACGATATCTCACTCAACCTTTTCGGCGCATCGGGTCTTGATGATACCGCAGAGGTACACAACCGTGTATCGGAAGAGGTTATACGCCGTCTCTATGAGTTAGGCCATATCAAGAAGCTCTCGACAGCACAGTTCTACGATGAGAAGGCAGGCATGTTCCTCAACGG
>JAFPPJ010000379.1 GCA_017410745.1 Oscillospiraceae bacterium | reverse complement strand
GGCTGCACGGAAAACGTGGTCTGGGTGCTTGAAGAAAATATCATGGGCAGAAGCTTCTATGAGAAGCACGGCTATATCCCCGACGGCAAGGATAAGATATTCATGCGCTGGAACAAGCGCGAGATACGCTATACCAAGCAGGCTGAGCCTGCACCCGCCTTTGGCTCTGATGCAGATGTGCCAATATAGGGTATATGCTTATCGCTTAATATCTGTTCGGGTCAAATTCGTTTTTATAAGCAGGCTGAGCCTGCACCCGCCTTTGGCTCTGGTGCATATGTGCCGATATAGGAGATAGGCTTATCGCACAATACCTGTTCGGGTCATATAAAGAGATCGCAGCACTTCCGGTACCGGAAGTGCTGCTTTGTATCATATGGTCAATGTATCTGCCTGTGAGATGGCATCGTTCATGATCTTCTCCGTGTCTGCGCCGTAGATGTCAAGCCCCACCGCCTTGATGAGTACCGTATCGGCTATGCTAAAGAAGCCCTGTGCCACTGTCTTTATATATCCGTATCCGTACTCCTCGGGGAAATAAGTCCCGCCCGCAGTGGTGACATAATACAGCTTGTCAGCCTTGCACATACCGCTGGGCACGCCCGTCTCATCGTAATAGAACGTGAGCCCCGTGACGCATATCTGTTCGATGTACTGCTTGAGCACCGACGGGAACGACAGATCCCAGAAAGGTGCTGCTATGACTATCTTGTCCGCGGCGGCAAACTGCCGTGCAAGATCAAAGACAGGGTCGGTGAAGTCCCCTGCCGATGCAAGAGTGCTCCTCTTTTCGATAAAGGCTTCATCACATACCGGGAAGGCGATATCATAGAGCTTCACAGATACGATATCTCCGCCGAGCCTGTGGAGAACATGCTCTGCAAGTCGCCTTGTCCGTGACTCTTTCCTTGCACACGCATCAATAAACAGTATCATATATACCTCTCTTTCACTCATCGAGTGCGGCTATGAACACATCCATTTCCTCCGATATCCTGTCCTGCTCAAAGTTGTGTACATAATGCCCGCAGTCGAGTTCTACCACTTTCGCATCCGTGAGCCCCTCTGCATAGTCTCTTTCTATGCTCACCCATACAGGGCCGTCCACATCTACGCCTGTGCCGTCCGATGAAAAGATAAGGGTCGGTATGTCGGGCTTGGGTGCGCTTCTTATCTTAGCACAGGTCTCGGGTATGGTCTTGCTCTCATTGACTATGACCACATTGCAGGTCTTCTCGAGCATGATGGCTCTGTATATGTCCTTATCCGATGCGGACAGGCCTCCGCTTGTGAATGCAGGGAACATATCCTCCACATTCACGATGCGCAGAAATCCCAGCTTCACGGCTATGCCGCTGAGCATCTCCGCACGCTCCGCCTCTTTCAGATCGAGTATATCATAGGTATCGGGCAGCGCCATATCAAGACCAACCAGCGCTTCCACCTCATCGGGGTATTCCTGCGCCCACAGTACCGCCTCTAGACCCGACATAGAATGGGGGCACAGTATGAACGGCCCTTCTATCCCCGCCTTTTCAAGCGCCTGCCTGTCCTGTCTGAGCATCGTATCGAAGGAGCGCTCGGTGTCCACCACATCGCTGAAGCCGTAGCCGAATTTCTCTATGACCACTATCCTGTTCGTATCGCTGAGCTTTGTATACAGGCTCTTGAAATCAAGTATGGGCGACGGTGTGCCGCTGCCGGACAGGAATACTATGGTATGCTCGCCTTCGCCCTCGGTGTAGATACACATATCATGTCCGTCTATCTCCACCATCGTGCCTAAAGGCACGCGCAGCGGCTCCTCCCTGTCAAGCATCATCCTGTTGTACAGGAACAGTACCGTCAGAAATATGACAAGCAGCAGCAATAATCCGAGCAGTATCCTCCCGATAGTTCTCAGTGCCTTTTTCATCGTTTTCATATCACCTCATGTCAGAAATCTTTTCAGGAACAGCCTGTTCGAGCTGTCGATAAATGCCGCCCGTGAACCCCTTGCTGTGCAGAATGCGATATTTATCTCCTCGCCGCCAAAGTCAAAATGCACATCCTCGGATCCGCAAAGGCTGCCGTTTTTGAAGTGCTCCTTCACAAAGCTGCCGTGCCTGTCATAGCCCGCATCGAATATGACGCTCTGCCTGTCCTCGGTGAGGATGAATATATTGGCGCCGTCTATGCCGGGCTGATAGGTCTGCTCGGTCATAAAGTCGGTGCATACAAGCTCAAAGTCGGTATAGTAGTAATACCATATCCTGCCGCTATCATCGGTGTTCATGGCATAGCAGTCGCATATGCCGCTGTCTGCCTCCCATATGATATTCCCGTTCTCCCATACCGCAAGACCGGCGGCACCTATCGGCTCATCCCAGCCGTAATTCCCGAATACTCCCTCATCAAAATAGCCGGTCACGATCCTGCCGTCGGGCAGCACGATGCAGTCCTCTATGCCGTCGCCCAGGCAGTATTCCCTCAGCACGCTGCCGTGCTCATCGAACACTGCGGCGTTATTCTCGCCCACGCCGTCAACACACATACACCTTGAACCCACGAGCAATATGCCGTCACTTACCTTCTGCACGAAATGATAGTTCATCTTCTGCATACCCAAGTCACAGAAGCTCTCGCCCGTTATGCGTCCGCTGTCCCAGTCCGCATCAAATGCGAGCACGCAGTATCTGCTGTCGGATACTGTGGGCACGAACATACCATTGATGCGCTCGGGTATCTTAGCGTTGAACAGTATATATATGCGCCCGTCATACCCTATCTGCATATTCACGAAGTTCGATGCATCGTAACGCCTGAATATCTCATTTATATCCGTATATTCCGAAAATATATACATACTCTCTCCCTTACTCAGGTATTATCCAGCAGCCGTCATCAACTATGAGACAGAGCATAGTGATGGAATCGCCGTAGTACACATCGTCGCCGTAATCAAGGCACATAGCTCGTATATCGTCATGCCATTTAGTATC
This sequence comes from Oscillospiraceae bacterium, assembly GCA_017410745.1. GTDB lineage: Bacteria > Bacillota > Clostridia > Oscillospirales > Ruminococcaceae > Huintestinicola. Next base: position 3,023 of record JAFPPJ010000379.1, on the reverse strand, counting down.
GCCCGCACATTTCGCCGTCAGCATAAATGGCGAATCAAAGCTGAGGTCATTCCAGTCGGATACCTCCTCGCCCTGCGGTGTATACCCCGCCATTATCTTCTGCGGGTCGCCGCCTGTCTTCTTCACGATGAAGCTGTTTATCTTTTCGGAGAAATACAGCGCATCCTTGTTGTTGTTTATGATGCCGTCCATGCCTATGCGCCACGGCACACGGCAGGCGTTATAGTAGTAGTTGCCGTCATTCTCGCTCTCGAGCAGGTTTGCGGGAGCAGGGACATATCTTCCGTCCTTCTTTATGATGAAATCGGGTATGATGCCCGTGCCGTATTCATCGGTAATATCCCTTATTATTTGGCAGGAAGTGTCATGCACCTTCATCCAGCGGTCATCGCCCGTGACCTTCGCAAATACGGGCATATACTGCATGATGAGATCGGAGGAGCGAGTTACGGAACAGAACTTATTCCCCTCCTCTATGCCGTATGTCCAGTCGCCGAGGCGCAGCATCCAGTCTGTACTGTTCACCTCATAGGTCATGATATCGTTTATGATATTCACTGCAGCTTCCCTGTAGTTTATCTCGCCGCTGCTGCCCCATACGCTGTCCGCCATGAGCAGTGAATAGGCGATGTCCATATCCCCGTCGGTGGCGGAATCCGCACCGTTGGTCTCAATGAGGCGCTTGCCGTCGTCGCTCTGCTGCCATGCCATGAGATAGGGGCCTATACCGCTGCGGTGCGCCATATAGAAACGATACATACCGTCAAACAACGCCTTTGCCTCGCTGTCGGCATACGCAGCCGATACCGTGATGAGCATACCGTATCCATGTGCTTCGGACACCGTGACCGGCACAGGATCATCTCCCGAGAATTCCTCCGTGCTGTAAAGCACATAATACTGCGGTTCATCGGTATACTTATCCCGACGGACATATCTTTCCTTCCAGTATTTGTAGAATCTTACACTGTCCTCGGACAGCTGAGTTTTAGCAGTTGTGTCTGTCATATTGCTCCCCTCCGATACCGAAAATGTCACATCCGGCTGTGCTGATGATGCCTCCTGCATCGTGCAGGATGTCAGCAGCAGTGCCGCCGCCAGCAGTCTCTTCATTATCCCGCCCCCGTTCATAATGGGAACTACATCAGTGTCTGTTCGTTGATGATAAGATGGAAGTCCATGTTCAGGAAATTTGCCGACCTGCGGCACAGCAGCATCCTGTTGAGGAATATCTCGAAATACTCCCCTATCTCGCCGTATCTCGTATCTATCTCAAGCTTGAGCTTTATAGCGGTATGCTCCTTGTTTATCTTGAGCAGCGATGACTTTACGGAATAGTTCACACGGTCGTGTATGTCAAATGTGCTCGAACCCTCTTCATCCTGCACGCGCGACCTTCTCACATCGGACTTGTCCGCTATGATGAGCGCCGCCGCCATATTGCTCACAGGCACGCCGCTGCCCTCATCGTGATTGCCTATCGCCCTTATCACAGGCGCTATATCCTCCGAGGGAACGCCCATCTTGTCAAGCAGATAGAACGCCATCATCGCGCCCGACTGGCTGTGATCCACACGGTTGATGATATTGCCGAGGTCGTGCATCCATGCCGCTGTCAGCGCAAGGTCTATGGTATGGTCATCCTCGCCGAGGGTCTCGAGTATATACCCCGTGCGCTCTGCCACGATGCCTATATGAGCAAAGCTGTGCTCGGTATAGCCCATCGAATGCAGGGACTTGTTCTGCTCCCTGATGTATACGCTTATGTCGTGATCCTGCTTTACCCTGCCAAACAGCGGAAAACGTTCCTTGTCAATATAGGCGCTGCCTGCCGTATTTTCAATGTTCATATCCTTACTCCTTTATCAAACCTGTGCTAAGATGTGTTAGTGATCCTTCCGCACAGTGCGGTACTATACATGCTCTCCGCGTGCTTTTGCCTTCTGCCTCAGGCCTTCCACCTCGTAATCATCAAGGATACAGTAGTCTTTATACATGGAATATGCCGATCCGATGTTGTACTCATGCTCCTCTACGGAATAGTATCTGCCCGTTTCGTCCACACCGACATAATATATGATATGATCGATGAGATCCACATCATATTTAAACAGAAGCTTGACCGGTGTTTTAGGCTTGACTGTTCTTCTCATGAATACGCTCCTCTCATATCCATGTGCTGCTGCATCATTCACACATCATCGCTCTCGGTACGCTCCTCAAACTCTGTAAGCGCATCATAGAGCCCGTCCTGTGAAAGCACTCCGCGCTTCATATCACAGGGGAACTCTCCTCTTTCATCCGCTTCATAGTCGCCTTGCCAGTGTGTCCTGAAATACTCATCGAGCACGCTGTAGTCTTCCGTGATCTCATCGGTGAGCATATTGTCTTCACCGAGCCATCCGACAAGCCTGTCAAAGCGCAGCTCCATGTTCCTCACGCGCTCTGCTCTGTTTTCATCCATAGTCATCCCTGCTTACAAAATGAAGTTTTTTATATATTAGCATATTTTTTACCATTTTTCAAGCCCTATGAGCAGGAACATTACACAACACATAAAAAAATGCACAAACATCCCGAAGGATATCTGTGCATATAAGGCTGTCTAGTCTATGCAGTACGGACACATCCGATCATATATGAGTGCAGAACATCATGCATTGTCAGGCACCGCACATCCGCCCGATTCAAGAGATCTTATGCTCCTTATCATAGGTATGCACAGTGCCGATACGGACAGGAATATGCCCGCTGATGTTATGACCACTGCCGCTCCCCTGCCTACACCTGCGCCTGTGATCTCGCCTATCCTGTCGGCAGCTATGCCGGAAAGGCCGTATGCCGCCACATATCCGAGCTGTGATATGAAGCCTATCATGCCCCACGCCCTGCCCTGCAGCCTGTCGGGTATATTCGTTCTTGCAAGGTAGTCAAGGCAGTTGTTTGCTACCGGCAGGCACGCAAAGAACATAAAGCCCGACGAGCATATGAAAGTGATATTGTTTGTGAGTGCGAAGCCTGTC
>JAFPPJ010000378.1 GCA_017410745.1 Oscillospiraceae bacterium | reverse complement strand
TTGTCAAGTGTTTTTGCAAAATAATTTCTGTAAATGAAAAATTAGTCTGATTTGTATAAGATGCACCACGGCGTATGAATGTATTGGTTGAAACTGCACAATGCTCCCGAAGCTGATGTATAGATGCGGTACTGCAACGATTCCCTCAGATCAAAATGGCGAATTAATTCGCTCAGATTTTGTTAAATGATGTATCTATTCGCAGTAATAAGAGAATTATGCCTCATCCTCGTATGACCGACCATGCGGCGATAAGTCTTTCCATATTCCATGCTGCATTTGCGGGGCTTGTGGATGGCAGGCATACTGCCTTTATGCCGAGTTCGGGCTCGATATATCTGATATAGTACCGCTCGGCAGTCCTGCCGTTTGCGAATATCGTCCTGATATGTGCGCTGTCAAGTATCACGCTTATATCATTCGGTATCACATTGCGGATGCTCGAATCGGATGAGCCTTCTATATCACATGAACGTATCACATCCCATAATGCGATATGCTCGCGCAGCAGAAAGCCTTTCTTCTCCGGGATCGTAACGGGAGTATCTTCATCGAATACGGCTGAGGTGACTTTCCAGAACCTGTTCTGCGGATGACCGTAGAAAAAGCCGCATTCCCTCGACTTTACGGATGGGAAGCTGCCGAGTATGAGTATCTCCGAGCTTTCGTCAAATATGGGCGGTATAGGGTGTATCATGATCAGCACACTTTCTTTATGGCGCGGTCGGATATGGAGCTTTTATATGTTGATGCGTGTGTCTCTGCACAGGGCATATCACGCTTCGGTGACATATGAATTATACCTCAATGCATGAGATTTGTCAATCGCAAAAAAATCTCGGGATTTTGCAAAAAACCACTTGACAAAAGGCAATTTTTATGTTATCATGAAAACGATTACATAGGATGAACGCAGCTATGCATAAATATAACAGGAGGAATTTGAATGAAGTTTGCAGACGGATTCTGGCTCAATCAGAAGGGTTATGATGTGCACTATGCATCGCAGGCATATGAGATAACGCCTGTGCCCAACGGCATCAATGTCTATGCCACCGTGCAGTACATCCAGAACAGAGGCATGACTCTCAGCGGCCCCTGCCTTGATATCACGTTCACTTCGCAGCAGAAGGATGTTATCAAGGTATCTGTCGATCACTATAAGGGCACACTTGATAATGTGCCTAAGTTCGAGCTCGAGGAAGATCAGGGGTATACTCCGGAAATAGTCGAGAAGGACGATGCATGGGAGCTTATCTCGGGCGATACCAGAGTAGTCATAGCTAAGTATACATGGTCGGTGCAGTATTACTATAAGGACAAGCGTCTGACAGGCGGCGCATGGAGAAGCCTTTCCATCATAGATGAGAGCAAGTTCAAGACTGCTGCAAGGATGAATGCTACACAGGATGATACATTCTGGTCGTTCCCCCGTGACATCAGGAGCACATATCTCAGGGAACAGTTCACCATGAATGTAGGGGACTATTACTACGGCTTCGGAGAGAAGTTCACTTCCTTTGTGAAGAATGGTCAGAATGTGGAGATATGGAACGCTGACGGCGGTACATGCTCCGACCAGTCCTACAAGTCCATACCCTTCTATGTATGCTCATCAGGCTACGGCGTGCTCGTCAACTCATCGGATAAGGTGTCCTTTGAGGTATGCTCGGATACCGTATCCAAGGTCTCCTTCACAGTGCCCGGAGAGCATCTTGAGTATTTTGTGATCGGCGGCGCTGATATAAAGGAAGTGCTTTCCAACTATACCACACTTTCCGGCAAGCCTGCACTTCCTCCTGCGTATACATTCGGTCTGTGGCTCACAACTTCATTCACCACAGATTACAACGAGGAGACTGTCACATCCTTCATCGACGGTATGGCTGAGCGCGATATACCGCTGCAGGTGTTCCATTTCGACTGCTTCTGGATGAAGGAGTTTGAGTGGTGCAATCTCGAATGGGACAAGAGACAGTTCCCCGACCCCAAGGGTATGCTTGAACGTCTCAAGACCAAGAAGGGGCTTGAGATATGCGTATGGATAAATCCCTATATCGCACAGCGCAGCAAGCTGTTTGCCGAGGGCGCAAAGGGCGGCTACTTCATAAAGAACCGTGACGGCAGCGTATTCCAGTGCGATATGTGGCAGCCCGGCATGGCTCTGGTAGACTTCACAAATCCTGCTGCCTGCGAATGGTATGCATCCAAGCTGAGAGCACTCTGTGAAATGGGCGTGGACTGCTTCAAGACCGATTTCGGCGAGAGGATACCCACGGATGTTGTTTACTATGACGGCTCCGATCCCATTGCAATGCATAACTACTATACCTATCTCTATAACAAGACCGTATTCAATGTGCTCAAGGAATACTACGGCGAGAATAAGGCCTGCCTGTTCGCACGCTCTGCTACTGTAGGCGGACAGAAATTCCCCGTGCACTGGGGCGGCGACTGCTCGGCTGAGTATACATCGATGGCGGAGACCATTAGAGGCGGACTTTCGCTGTGTATGTCGGGCTTCGGATTCTTCAGCCATGATATGTCCGGCTTTGAGGCGACTGCCACCGCAGATATCTATAAGCGCTGGGCTGCCTTCGGGCTTTTCTCCACTCATTCCAGACTGCACGGCAATTCCTCCTACAGAGTACCGTGGCTGTTTGACAAGGACGGCTCTACCGAATGTGTGGATGTGCTCCGCCACTTCACCAAGCTCAAGGGTAGGCTTATGCCGTATATATGGGCACAGGCAGTAAAGACCCATGTTACGGGCGTTCCCATGATGCGCGCAATGGTGATAGACTTCATGGACGATCCTGCATGCCGCACGCTCGACAAGCAGTATATGTTCGGCGATGATATCCTTGTAGCGCCTATACTCAACGATCAGGGCACAGCGGAGTTCTATCTTCCCGAGGGCACATGGACGGATATCATAAGCGGCGAGGTGCTTGAGGGCGGAAAGTTCTACAATAAGAAGTACGACTACTTCGGCCTGCCCTGCCTTGCAAGAAATGACAGCATAATTGCATACGGCGCATTCGAGCGCGATTTCGAGTATGATTATCTGAATAATGCCGAGTTCGTGATCTATGCACCCTCCGAGGGCAGGACTATCACTGCCGAGGTATATGACACCGAGGCACAGAAGGTATTTGCCATCACCGCAGTAAGGAACGGCAATGAGGTAAAGGTAAGCTATACCGATACGGATAAGCCCTTCACCGTTAAGATAGCAGGCGGCAAATCCGTGAATGTAACGCCGAACGGTGCGGGAAGCGTTACCC
>JAFPPJ010000377.1 GCA_017410745.1 Oscillospiraceae bacterium | reverse complement strand
GAACTGCTTGTCAAGTCCGTTGAGAGAGACCTTCCTTCTGCTTCGTGCATCTATCTCGATCTTGCGGTGGATCTTCTTTACCTCAAGAGGAGCCATCTCGTCAAGGTCGCAGACGCCTATTCCCATACCGCATCCGCCTGCGCATGAAAGCGCTTCAAATATGTCGGGACGCTCATCGGGGTCGGTATCGAGGAAATTCTCTATCTCGCCGTATACGGTATCAGCACCATCTCCGCTGACTGCAACTACTGCGGGATCGTTTATTGCAAGATTATACCTCAGACCGCCGGGAGCAGAGTATATCCCTCCCATTACGCCCTGTACCTGATCGTCGAAATCATATAGCATGCTGTCTGTCTCGGTATTGCGGAAATCTATCCTCTTACGGTGGAAATATTCCCTGAGCCGCTTGAAAGTGATGTTGTATTCAACATGGCCCGATTCCTCGAACTCAAGCTTCATGGCAGGGCAGGGAGTAAGTGCTGCCACGGCATAGTTCTTCTTCACATAGTCGCGGATATACACGGCTTCACATGAAGTAGGGCTGTGTATGGGCGCTACCTCATCCATCCTGTCGGGGTGATATATCTCCATATAGCGGACTATCGCAGGGCAGTGCTGTGATATCACATGCTTCGGCGCGGTGGAATAGTACCGCCATGTGCATATATCCGCACCAAGAGCGCCGTCATAAAGCCCGTCCGAACCGTTCTGCTTGAACCATTTGAGTACAGCCTGCCATCTCTTGCCGAATGCGGCCTTGATCGCGGGATGAGCAATGATCACTATCTTGCGGTTGCCAAGATCCTTGAAGAACTTTTCGGTATCGTCCTCATAATCTCTCGCACCGTGCTCGCAGTGTCTGATGCATTCGCCGCAGGCGATGCATTTTTCCGGATCTACATCTACGATCTTTCTGCCGTCATCAAGCGTCGTGATGACGTTTGCCAGCGGTGACGGACAGACATCTATGCATTTGCGGCAATTTACGCATCTTGCCGGATAGATCTCTATGATGTTCATATTATCCACCTCTTTACTCCGCATTGTCCTGGATATCAGACCGACATGACCGCCGGAGGCATCAGGCATAAGATACGGATAATATATAGCCTGTCTTTGGGACAAGTATACTTATAATATTATATCAAAAAAGTGAGATTATTTCAAGTACTTTATACAAAAAAGATATATTATACAATTTGTAAACCTGATTTTTGTTGCAATTGCATATTTTTCGATTTGAATTGACAAAATCCGAAAAGTGTGGTACAATATATTAAATATGTATTATGGTGGTAAGTGTACATGGTCGTTTCTGTATGTGCTGTGACTTATAACAGCGGAGATGCTGTACTTGATATGCTCCGCTCGGTCTATATGCACAAGGGCGATTATGAGCTGAAAGTGTACATATCGGACAACAATTCCTCCGATGATGCTCTTGACAGGGTGAGGGAAGAATTCCCTCAGGTCATGATAATCGAGAACGGCGACAATCTCGGTTTCGGGCATGGTCATAATATGTGCATCCCCTATCTTGATTCGGATTATCACTTTGTGGTAAATCCCGATATCATACTGCAGGATGACATATTCGGCAGGATGACGGAGTATATGGAGGCAAATCCGGATATTGTGATGGCGGTGCCCAAATACCTCTCTGCCGAGGGAGATGTGCAGTTTACTCCCAAGCTCGCGCCTAAGATACGCTATATGGTTGGGGGCAGATTTGAGAGATTCGGCGGCATATTCAGGAAATGGCGCAGCGAGTATACCATGAGGGATCATCCGCCTGCTGACACTGTTGATGTAGGCTTCTGCTCGGGCTGCTTCATGGCTGTAAGGACGTCCGTGTTCCGTGATATGGGCGGATTTGATGAAAGGTATTTCCTTTACAATGAGGATGCCGATATAACACGCATGGCTCAGAAATACGGCAGGACGGTGTATACACCGCAGTTCTCTGTAGTTCATCTGTGGGATCGTGCGTATATGAGAAAGCACAGATATTTCTTCATCCAGATAGATTCGCTGCTCAAATATCTGTGGAAATGGCGCATGGGCGGCAAATATGCGGTGAATATACACAGGAGCAGCAAATGACGGAGATATTGCTTGCTGCATACAACGGCGGCAGATATATAGGTGCACAGGTAGAGTCGATACTTTCGCAGAGCTTTACGGACTGGCATCTTACCATAGCGGATGATGGCTCATCGGACGATACATATGAAGTGATAAGCGCCTATGCAATGGAGCATCCCGACAAGATAACGGTCATAAGGCGCGACAAAGGCACCGGCTCGGCAAAGGCAAATTTCATGAAGCTCATCGAAGAAACGGATGCCGACTGGACGGCGTTCTCGGATCAGGATGATGTATGGCATAAGGACAAGCTTGAAAAGATGATGTCGGCGGCAGAGGACACAAGCGCTCCGGTGCTTGTCTATTCCGATGCGAGGGTGACGGACAAGGATATGAACGTTACGGCTCAGTCGTTTATGCGTTTTCAGGGGCTTGATCCAGCGTGCCGTTCACTGCAGAAGCTGCTTGCCCAGAATAATGTGACGGGCATGTCGATGATGGTCAATCGCCCGCTTGCAGAGCTTATGAAAGGTACGGATCCTTCGGTAATGCTGATGCATGACTGGTGGGCGGCGCTTGCAGCGGCAGCATTCGGCAGGATAGTATATATAGATGAGGCGCTTGCTGATTACAGACAGCATGACAATAATCAGCTGGGCGCTGTGAATAACAGGAGCATATCGGGAGTAAAGCGTATCATGTCGGATACCGCAGGCGTCAGGAAAAGGCTGCGCATGACATTTGAACAGGCGGCGGCGTTCTCGGACAGATACGGTGATATCCTCCCGCAGGACAAAAAGGCCGTGCTTGACAGATATCTTGCGATACCAGCAAAGAATAAGCCGGGCAGGATGCTCGGACTTGTCAGCGGCGGCTATTTAAAACAGAATATCATGTCAGCATTAGGACAGCTGTTCTACTGCTGAGATTATGAAAGGGTGTACATATGAAGGGAATCATACTCGCCGGTGGATCCGGCACAAGGCTCTATCCGCTCACTATGGTGACATCGAAGCAGCTTCTGCCTGTATACGATAAGCCGATGGTGTATTATCCGCTGTCTACACTTATGCTTGCAGGGATAAGAGATATACTTATTATATCTACCCCCACCGATCTGCCTAACTTTGAGAAGCTGCTCGGTGACGGTTCGGCCTACGGCATACATCTCAGCTATAAGGTACAGCCCTCTCCCGACGGACTTGCACAGGCATTTATCCTCGGTGAAGAGTTCATAGGCGATGACTGCTGTGCTATGGTGCTCGGAGACAATATATTCTACGGCAACGGCTTCTCAAAGCTGCTTCGTGAAGCTGTGGACAATGCAGAGAAGAACCGCCGCGCAAGTGTGTTCGGTTACTATGTGGACGATCCGCAGAGATTCGGCGTAGTTGAATTTGATGAGACAGGGCGTGTGATATCCGTAGAGGAGAAGCCCAGCGAGCCTAAGTCCAACTATGCTATCACAGGACTTTATTTCTACGACAACAGAGTTGTAGAGATAGCAAAGAGCATGAAGCCCTCGGCAAGAGGAGAGCTTGAGATAACAGATCTCAACCGTGTATTCCTTGAAAAGGGCGACCTTGATGTCAAGCTGCTCGGCAGAGGATATGCATGGCTCGATACAGGTACGATGGACAGCCTTATGGAGGCAGGACAGTTCGTACAGATGATAGAGAAGAGACAATCCGTGAAGATATCTGCTGTTGAAGAGATAGCATATAAGAACGGATGGATCACTAAGGAAAAGCTGGTGGAATCGGCTGACAGATACGGAAAGTCCACATACGGTCAGCATCTGAGGAAGGTAGCGGAAGGGAAGATAAGATACTG
>JAFPPJ010000376.1 GCA_017410745.1 Oscillospiraceae bacterium | reverse complement strand
GTAACGGAGCTGTCCTTGCCGCCGGATATGCCGACTACTGCCTTAGTATCTGCGGGAGCAGACGCAAACTGCTCCTTTATCCATTCTGCGACCGCTGCGGCGGTCTTTTCTGCATCAAACATAATGACCCCTCTTCTGTCATTCGATTATTATCTGGCACGCACTCATTGCCTTGAGAGCAAGCGCATGGCTCTCGGGAGTAGTGCCTGCACAGCATTCGGATATCACCTTGATGGGCACCTCGGGGAATGCCGCCTTGAGTATCATGGCATTGGATATAACGCATATATCGGTGCATACGCCGATCATGACTATCTCTTCGATATTGCCCGCGGTATATCTGCGTATGATGGACGGCAGCTCCTCAGAGCCGAACGCACCCTTCTGCACGGGGAAATAGTCGCCGCCGAGCGCCTCGCCTACGATAGGGTCTATCTTCCAGCCCTCGGTATTGACGATACAGTGTGCGATGGGGAGATTTCTTCCCTCCTGGGTATTGAGATAGTCGAAGTTATGGGTGTCGAGAGTGCAGAATATCCTGCTCTCCTTGTCCTCGCGGAAGCTCTTTATGTATTCCGCGGACTTCGCAGCAGCCTCTACGCACTGCTCGTTGCCGAGCACGCCTGTGGTGAAATCCACTTGCAGGTCGATTGCGACAAGTATCTTCATTGGACATTCCTCCTTTAAATTACATTTATATTACAAATTGGTACTACGCTTGAATATCAGCGTGAATTATGCTATTATAGTGGTTTAAGGGGGTATCTCTCAATGTCAAAGAAAAGTGCTAAGATAGCAGTCACATATTTCACGACAATAATCGCATCCCTCGCCGTGGTAGGCGGAGTGAGCTGGTTCATGCTCGGGCCGTATCTTATGGGCGAGACACCGAAGACACCCGATGTTCCTTTGCAGACTACCGCACCTGCGCCCGCTGCAGTGAACACTTCGGAATATGTACCGTCGATAGAGGATGCACAGACCGTGCTCGGCATATATGATGCAGGCGACCGTTCAAGTGCAGTCACCTTCGTACTTTTCCGTTTCCTTCCGTCGGAGACAAAGCTGATGGTCGTACCGCTCAGATCGGACATACTGTCGAGAGAGGGCACAGCCACTATATATGACCTGTACCGCAGCGGCGGTGCACAGTTCGTATGCCGCACCATAGAGGGCATAATCGGCTATCCCGTGAACAAGTATGTATGCCTTACCGACAGCAGCTTCCAGAGCTTCTCGGATATGTGCGGGTCTGTCACCTTCGATATACCCTATAACCTGATATACGAGAGCGACAACTTCAATGACAATACCGTTATAAAAGCGGGCGAGCAGATACTTGACTCACGCACACTGCGCAAGGTGCTCATATACCCGAATTATACGGGCGGCGAGGAATACCGCTCCACGGTGGTAGGCGAGCTTGTGGTGGCAATGATGAACAACGGCTCCAAGGGCGTGTTCAGCACGAGCCTTGAATCCGTATATGACGAGCTTGCCAACAGCGATGCGCTGATGGATATAAGCCGCTACGATTTCCTCGATATACAGCCCGCCATAGAATACACGCTCGCACACAATTCCGCTCCTGCTCAGCTCGTACTGCCCTCGGGCACACAGACCGATGCGGGATGCGTCCTCGATGAGAGCTTCCTTGAAGCCCTGCCGAGATACTTTGAATGATATACGGGAGTTTTGCACAGAGTGCAAAACTCCTTTTTATTTTAGGTATGCCCGGCGGGTAACAGCTGCCTTTGGCGGCAGAGCTCAGCCTGCTTTCTTTTTGCCGAGCTCGTCTTCCTCGTCATGGACGGTGAGATTTTCGGATATAGCCGCGATGCGCACCCTTATCTTGGAGCGGTTGCCGCCTGTCTCGATAACAACGCACTCGTGCTCATTGTCACGGCTTATAACTATGCCGATGATGCC
>JAFPPJ010000375.1 GCA_017410745.1 Oscillospiraceae bacterium | reverse complement strand
ATATGATTATAACACATAATATCCGACTTGTCAACATTCTATAAAGAATTAGTGATTAGTAAGCAGTAATGAATAATGAGTAATCGTTAGGGACTTCTGTGTTATCCGCTTCTGCCGGTTTATGCTCATAAAAGGAAAATTCATCGTTATAGAGCATACAATAGTTCTCCGTACATATTCAGCCGCCCTTTAATTACTAATTACTCATTACTCATTACTAATTGACAAAATTTTTTCCTTTACCCCCTTGACAAACCTGTTTTCATATGATACAATATGAACAGATGAACAATCATTCATTCGTTATTTTCGGGGGGCGACCCTCACGACCACGGAGGTATATATGAAAAAGTCCTATAAGATCGAAGTAGACTGCGCAAACTGCGCAAACAAGATGGAAGATGCAGCCAAGAAGGTAGCAGGCGTAAAGGACTGCACCGTCAACTTCATGGCGCTGAAAATGAACGTTGAATTCGAGGAAGGCGCCGATTCCAAGGCTGTAATGAAAGATGTGCTCTCTGCCTGCAAAAAGGTAGAGGATGACTGCGAGATATTCGGCATATGACCAAGAAGCAGAAGAAGATACTTGCCCGCATAATCGCTGCGGCTGTACTTACTCTGATACTTCACTTCCTGCCGGTAACGGGACTTCTGCGCTTCATTCTGTTCCTGATACCCTATATCATAATAGGCTATGACATACTGCGCAAGGCATTCATAGGCATATGCAAGGGTCAGGTGCTCGATGAGAATTTCCTGATGGCGGTCGCCACGGTGGGAGCATTTGCCATAGCGCTCGTTGACGGGTCGGGAGACTTTGACGAGGCTGTGGCGGTAATGCTGTTCTATCAGACAGGCGAGCTGTTCCAGAGCTATGCGGTGGGCAAGAGCAGGAAGAGCATATCCGACCTGATGGACATACGTCCCGACCACGCCAATATACTCAAGGATGACGGCACCGCTGAGGAGGTCGATCCCGATGAGGTGGAGGTCGGCACTCTGATATGCGTTGACCCCGGCGAGAAGGTGCCCATAGACGGCATCGTAGAGCAGGGCGTATCCTCGGTGAACACAGCCGCTCTCACGGGAGAGAGCGTGCCCCGTGACATACAGGCGGGCGATGAGATAATATCGGGCTCGGTAAACATGACGGGCAGGCTCATCATACGCACTACGAAGCCCGCGGGCGAATCCACTGCGGCTAAGATAATCGAGCTCGTGGAGGAATCTGGCGCCAAGAAGTCGCGCTCGGAGCAGTTCATCACACGCTTTGCAAGGGTGTACACCCCTGCGGTATGTGCATCTGCTCTGGCACTTGCGGTGCTCCCTCCCCTTGTAAGGCTCATCATGGGGCTCTCCCCCATGTGGACGGTATGGATATACCGTGCGCTCACATTCCTTGTAATAAGCTGCCCCTGTGCGCTGGTGGTCAGCATCCCCCTTGGCTTCTTTGCGGGCATCGGCGGTGCATCACGCAGCGGCATACTCATAAAGGGTGCGAACTACCTGGAGGCACTGTCCAAAGCATCGGTAGCCGTATTCGACAAGACGGGCACGCTTACCGAAGGCGTATTCGACGTGAGCGGCATACATCACGGGATAATGCCCGACGAGAGCCTCATCCGCTATGCGGCGCACGTTGAGTCGCCGTCCTCGCATCCCATAAGCAGGAGCATACAGCGTGCCTACGGCAAGATGATAGACCGCAGCATCCTCACGGACATATCGGAGATAGGCGGTCACGGGATATGTGCCACCGTAGACGGCACGGCTGTTGCTGCGGGCAATGCCAAGCTGATGCAGCGCATCGGTGTGAAGTACTGCGACTGTCACAGTGCGGGCACTATCGTACATATGGCGGTAGGCGGCGAATATGCGGGGCATATCGTGATCAGCGACCGTGTGAAGCCATCTTCATCGGATGCTCTGAAGCGGCTCAAGGCTGCGGGCATACAGAAGACGGTGATGCTCACGGGCGACAGCGACAAGACAGGCAAAGCCGTAGCACAGGAGCTCGGTCTTGATGAGGTATACACGGAGCTGCTGCCTGCGGACAAGGTGGCACAGGTAGAGAAGCTCCTTAGCGAAAAGCCTGCGGGCACTACGCTCCTTTTCGCAGGCGACGGCATAAACGATGCGCCCGTACTGTCCCGTGCGGACATAGGCGTTGCGATGGGCGCTATGGGCTCTGATGCTGCGATAGAGGCGGCAGACGTGGTGATAATGGACGATGATCCCGTGAAGATATCGCTGGCGGTGCGCATCGCGCGCAAGTGCATGGGCATCGTGAAGGCAAACATAATCTTTGCGATAGGCGTAAAGCTCATATGCCTGATACTTGGCGCGCTGGGCTTTGCGAATATGTGGCTGGCTATATTCGCCGATGTTGGCGTACTTATACTGTGCGTGCTCAATTCGATAAGGGCACTCGGCGCAGGAAAGGCTGTGTGAACGGAATGGAAAGATCCGCTTTGCACAAGCTGAGGATAGTGCTTATAACAGGGCTCATCGGCGGATGCATGACATTTGTGGGAGACTTCATACTCGGATACGGCACATATGACGAGAGCCTGACGGGGCTTGAACGAAAGCTGTCCACATATCTCCCGCATTCGGATGCGCTGCTGTTCTGGTCGGCATTCCTGGGGCTCATAGGCATATCGCTCGAGGGCGTATGCTATCTGGGGGTATGCAGGCTCATATCAAAGGAAGGCGCAGGATACGCACGGCTGTTACGGGCGGGGGCATACGGATATATGATCTTCGCTCCGTGCGGGGTACACGTCCCCTGCCTGTCGGCGGTATTCTTCCACAATCACATGGCACAGGTCTCGCCGGAAACGGCATATGACCTGACGGTGCGCTTTGGCATGTACTTCCTGCTGCCCGCGACGATACTGTTCTTTGTGTTCCTGATAATAATGAACATCGGACAGATAGGGGCATTCGCAAAGGGTCACACGCCGTTCCCGAAGCGGTGCTGGATATTCTGCCTGCCCATAGGCATGGCGGCAACGATGCTCCTCAAGCTCGCAGGCAACCACGCGCTTGCAAGCGCACTTACCGCAGGATGGATAAGCATCGGCAACATATGGATGTTCGGCGGTCTGTTGCTGTCGATGAAGCACATCCGCACTAAATAAGACTATACCATATAAACTGATACCTTGACCTTAGAAGCAAAAGGGCGGCTTTCGGCCGCCCTTTTGTTATTCAAATATATCCGTTATATCCGAAGGTATCCCCGCATCGGGTACGAGCCTGAACCAGCTGTTCTCATCATAGCGGGAATCACGGTAATAATATGTACCGTCCTCTGCGATCAGAAACTCATCCCTTGTTTTTCTGATATGCAGTACAAGTGTGTGCATACCCGTTCTGTCAGGCTCATCACAGACGTTTTCCTCACCTGCTATACCTGAAATAATATTTATGACAGATGCCACTGTCTCAGCATCGGTGTATTCCTTACCGTCAAATGTGATGCTGTCTCCCTTTTCATTTATATAGTCTGCTTTATCCAAAAACAAAAAAGCATATGTATATCTCAGCGGCTTTGCATCGGTTTTTGTGCTGTGTATCTTCATACTCTCATCTACCGTGATATGATAAACATACACATTCGTGATCCTGTCAGGCGGTCTGAACTCATATGCAGCCACCGTACATTCACCCGCTGCACGAGCACGGTATTTAGTACTATATGTTATACCGAAAAAAGCAGGTCTCTCGGACTCACTCACAGGCGAGATCACACCATTGCCATATACACGCTGAAAGAATTTGCTCAATGGCTGCCCGTTTCCTGTCTCCGATATGGTAATGCTGTTATCACTTCCCGAAAGCAGCAAAACAGCCAGGCCTGCGATCCCTGTAATTAGTACTATCGCAAGCAGTATCTTTACAAGCACCGGTATTTTTCTTTGTTCTGACTGCATAGGCTTTCCTTTCTTGTATACATAATCCAACTACATATTATCATAAAAAGGAGTATAAGTCAAGCACATAATGGGATTATTCACCATTCATCCCCACAGTGCACACAAAATTTTCGTATACATTCACCAATTGAAAAATCCTTCTATCTATGCTATAATTTACCTGTTGCATTGTCGGAAGACATGCATATATCACACGCATGATGTACTGTCGGCGGTGCTGTCCTGAGACAGTCTGGCAGACTAATGCACATGCGGAGGAATAACCAAACAGGAGGAATTACAATGGGCGTAGTATCAATGAAGCAGCTGCTTGAAGCAGGCGTGCACTTTGGTCATCAGACAAGAAGATGGAACCCTAAGATGGCTCCCTACATCTTCACGGAGAGAAACGGTATCTATATCATAGATCTCCAGAAGACTGTAAGAAAGCTCGATGAGGCTTATGCATTCATCAAGAGCGTTTCCGAGAACGGCGACAGCGTTCTCTTCGTAGGTACGAAGAAGCAGGCTGCCGACAGCATCAAGGAAGAGGCTGCAAGAGCAGGCGCTTACTATGTAAACGCAAGATGGCTCGGCGGCATGATGACAAACTTCGCTACTATCAAGAGAAGAATCGCAAGACTTGAGCAGCTCCACACCATGCAGGAGGACGGCACTTTCAACCTTCTCCCCAAGAAGGAAGTCGTTAAGCTCGAGCTCGAGATCGAGAAGCTTGAGAAGTATCTCGGCGGTATCAAGGACATGAAGAAGCTCCCCGGCGCTCTCTTCATCGTTGACCCCCGCAAGGAGAAGATAGCTGTTGCTGAGGCTAAGAAGCTCGGCATCCCCGTTGTTGCTATCGTAGATACCAACTGCGATCCCGACGATGCAGACTATGTCATCCCCGGCAATGACGACGCTATCAGAGCAGTAAAGCTCATAGCAGGCGCTATGGCTGACGCTGTTATCGAAGGCAGACAGGGCGAGGCTCAGGCTGCAGAAGAGCAGGCTGAGGAGACCGAAGAGGCTGCTGAATAATCAATAGACCATACAGCCCGACCCACGGCGGGTCGGGCATATTTTTACGGGAGGAATAACAATGAAAGCAAGCGTTTCCGAAATAAAGGAACTCATGTCCGCTACCGGCGTTGGTATGATGGAGTGCAAGAAGGCTCTCGAAGAGGCTGAGGGCGACAGAGAAAAGGCTATCACCATTCTCCGTGAGAGAGGACTCGCAAGCCAGTCCAAGAAGAGCAGCAGAGTTGCTGCTGAGGGCATCGTTACCGCTGTTGTTGAGGGTAACAAGGGTGCTGTTGTAGAAGTCAACATCGAGACTGACTTCGCTGCTAACAATGATGAATTCAAGGCATTCGTTGCAAATGTTGCAAAGACTGTTATAGAGAAGGCTCCCGCTGATGTTGAGGCTCTCAAGAAGGAGATCATCTCCGGCGGCGACAAGACCGTTGAGGAGACACTCCAGGATCTCTTCATCAAGATCCGTGAGAACATGGTCATCAGACGCTTCGAGAGACTTGAGGGCGTTCTCGTTCCCTATGTTCACGGCAACGGCAGGATAGGCGTTATCGTAAAGCTTGACACCGATCTCGGCGACAAGGCTTTCGAGGTGGGCAAGGACTGCGCTCTCCAGGTAGCAGCTATGAACCCCTCCTATCTCTCCAAGGAGACCGTTCCCGCATCCGTTATCGAGAGCGAGAAGAACATCGTTATCGCTCAGATGAACGAGGATCCCAAGATGGCAAACAAGCCCGATCAGGTAAAGGCTAAGATAGCTGAGGGCAAGCTCGGCAAGTACTACACCGAGAACTGCCTCCTCGAGCAGGCTTTCGTTAAGTCCGACGTATTCGACGGCACTGTTGGCAAGTATGTTGAGCACGCTGCAAAGCAGCTCGGCGGCAGCATCACCGTTGCTCAGTTCGTTCGTTTCGAGAGAGGCGAGGGCATCGAGAAGAAGGCTGACGATTTCGCAGCTGAAGTTGCTGCAATGGCAGGCCTCAAGTAATTCGCCTAATATACAGGATCATAACGGCTCTCACTCTGTGGGAGCCGTTTTGTCGCCAAAGGCGACTGTTACCCGATATATTTGAGCAAGACCAACTGCCGTCTCGGAAATATAAATAGAACGATCTCCCCCATATCGGTCTGATCACGGCACGGGCATAAATATTTGTCTGACATCTTGCAATTTGCCGCACAATATGGTATAATAGATAGAGTATCTGTGAACGCACAGACCCAAAGGAGTGAACACCATAGCGTGAATAATAAGCATACAAGCTACAAGGTCGCCCTCGGCGGTGTTATATGTGCGCTGAGCCTTGCGCTCATGTTCCTCACGGGCGTATTCCCGCTCCTGAACTTTGCGATCCCCATATATGCGGGGGCGCTGATGATAGTCATGGCTCATGAGGTAAGTGCGGGATGGGCAGCTGCTGCATACTGCGCGGTGTCGATACTTTCGCTGTTCCTGACACCGGACAAGGAAGCGTCCACGCTGTTTATAATGTTCTTCGGATATTATCCGATACTTCTCCCCTTCTTCAAGAAGATCAGACCGAGGTTCATCGTGCCCGTGATAAAGTTTGCGATGTACAACGCCTGTATGTTCACCTGGTACAAGATGATAACCTTTGTGCTGGGTATATACGATTTCTTCGGAAATTTCCACTTCCTGGGCAAATATTTCGTAGTCGGCGTGCTTATCTTCATAAATCTGATATTCCTGCTGTACGACTACACGATAGAGGCCATAGAGGAAGTATATGTGGAATGGTTCCGGCCCACCTATTTCGGCAAGAAGCCGCCTAAACAGAACACAGAAAACAACTAATGAACAAATGAACGGATGAGAACATGAGAATACGCAGAAAAAAATGGGCACGCCCTGAGCTTGAGGTGTGTCCCTACTATTTCGATAACCCGGAGCTCAAGGGAAAATGGAGCACTGTATTTGACAAGGAGCGCCCCATATACCTCGAAGTGGGCTGCGGCAAGGGCGGCTTTGCCGCTAATCATGCGGTCATGTACCCCGACGTGAACATCATCGCCGCCGACATCAAGGCGGATATGCTCGGTGTGGCACGCCGCAATGTGGAAAGGATATTCGCCGAGGCGGGACACGATCACGGCAATCTTGTGCTGACACGGTTCAACGTGGCGGAGATATCCGGATTCATCGCTCCCGAGGACGGCATACAGAGGATATACATAAACTTCTGCAATCCGTGGAACAGGGGCAAGCACAACAAGCGCAGGCTCACACATCCCCGTCAGCTTGTACAGTACAGGCAGATACTCTCTCCATCGGGCGAGATACGCTTCAAGACCGATGACGAGGAGCTTTTTGACGATTCTCTGGAATATTTCGCAGAGGAGGGCTTTTCCACGGTATACATGACCCGTGACCTTCATGCGGAAAACCTTCCCGACAACATCATGACGGAGCATGAAAAGATGTTCTCCGACGAAGGGATAAAGATAAAATACATTATCGTCAAGCCGGAGGTGAGATCATGAAACGCAGGATAACAGCGCTCCTCTCTGCGCTGATGTTCACATTGCTGATAATATGTGACATGCCCCATGCCGAGGCGATCACATTCTCGCCGGATTTCACGATCACAAGCGAAGCGGCTGTGATGATAAATCTTGACAAGAATGTGGTGGTATACGCAAAGTCCCCCGAAAAGAAGATGTACCCCGCATCCCTTACCAAGATAGTCACGGCAATGGTAGTGCTCGACAATGTAGAGGACATAGACAATACCATGTACGAGGCTCCCCTGTCCGTATTCGATGAGCTGTACGGCATGGGCGCATCTGCGGTAGGTCTTATGAAGGGTGAGATAACCTCCGTAAAGGATCTGCTGTATTCGCTGATGCTCAAATCCGCCTGCGAGTCTGCAGGCATACTCGCCTACAACGTAGGCGGCGGCAGTCAGCAGAACTTCATCAATATGATGAACGAGAAGGCAAAGGCAATAGGCTGCACCGGCACGCATTTCGTGAACCCTCACGGACTTTTCGACAGGGATCAGTTCACCAATGCCAACGACATGGCAAGGATAGTAAAATATGCCGTGGACAATTACCCGAAGCTGGTGGAGATAGCCACTACCGTTGACTACGAGATGCAGCCCACCAATATGCACAGCGAGGGCTGGGCTCACATCTATCACACCAATGCGATGATAAATCCCGAAAGCTACGATTATTACCCGTATGCAAAGGGCTTCAAGACCGGTACTCTTGATGAATCCGGACGCAACCTTGCCACGCTGGGCTCCAAGGACGGCAACAACTATCTTCTCGTTACCCTGGGCTCTCCTATCACCAATGAGAAGGGCGAGACGGTATACAACCACTACGACGACCACCGCATACTCTACGACTGGGCATTCGAACATCTCGAATACAAGCAGATAGTTCCCGCTGACAAGATGGTGGGAGAGGTGCAGGTGAAGTTCGGCGACAACAGCGACTATGTACGCCTTGTGACCGGCACGGATTACAGCTG
Organism: Oscillospiraceae bacterium; assembly: GCA_017410745.1. Lineage (GTDB taxonomy): Bacteria > Bacillota > Clostridia > Oscillospirales > Ruminococcaceae > Huintestinicola. The sequence continues at coordinate 6,777 of JAFPPJ010000375.1, read as the reverse complement.
CATATGGCTCGACACCATCGACGACAGCAAGCTGCGCGACAATCTCATCAAGGATGAGACCAAGCTCAATGAGGACGGCACAATAACTGCTCCCGTTGAGGCGGGCACTGTGCTCGGCTACTACACCATAACATTCCACGACGAAGAGGTATGCCGTGTGGAGGCTGTGGCTCAGTCTGACGTGACGCTGTCTATGGCTCAGTACAACATGGACAAGGCAAAAAAGTTCATCACCTCGGGCTGGTTCCTTGCGGGAGCGGGCATAGCCCTTGTGCTGATAATTCTCTACATACTTCTCGTGGCATCCACCAACAAGAAGAAAAAGAAGAAGAAGCACCGCTCGAAAAAGGTCAGCAGCAGACGCAGCCTGTGATATGAAGAAGCGTGTAGCACTGCTCGACCTGCTAAGGGGCACTGCGATGATATATGTGATATTCTATCACATCATGTTCGACCTTAGATTTATCTTCGGTGTATCGACTCCCGACATCATCACGCCCCTCAATGATGTATTTGAGATATCGCACATATTCTTCCTGTGGATACTGTTCGGAATATCGGGCATATGCGTGTCATACTCCCGTGACCCCGTAAAAAGGGGCGCGCTGCTCTATCTTGCAGGCTTCGGCATCACTGCGGTGACGGAGATAGTGATGCCCTCGGAGCTGATCGTATTCGGCGTGCTAAGCTGCTTCGGCGCATGCATGGTAATAACGGGACTGACGAGGAAGGCGCTTGACCGTCTGCCGATGTGGTCTGCGATAGTCACAGCTCTGCTGTGGTTCATACTGCGTGACTTTCCGAAGACGATAGACCTTATCGCAGCGAGGATACCGCTCTCCTTCCCGCAGTACAGGTGGCTGTATCCCATAGGGATATACAGCAAGGACTTCATGAGCGCGGACTATTTCCCGGTGATACCGTTCATATTCATGTATCTCACCGGATACATCATCTCCCCTGCCGTAAAGGGCAAAAAGCTCCCGGATGTGCTGTACTATGAAACGAACAGCATCACCAGGCCCATTGAGTTCATCGGCAGATATTCACTGATAATATATCTCGTTCATCAGCCCGTGATATTCGGTCTCATGAGCCTGATCATCCAAGGATAGTATGAAGATAAAGGTTTTAGGCACGGCAAAGGACAAAAAGAGGGTATTTGTGTTTCTTGGCATCATATTCGCTTTTGCGGCAATATTTTCCCTGCTCGGAGCTATAAGCTTCCCCATGAAGACAGTTCATTACGAGATACGTTCGGACAAGGTGACCAAGCCCTTCCGCATAGTGCAGATATCCGATCTGCACGCAGAGGATTACGGCAAGGACATGGAACGGCTCACGTCCCTCATTGATGAGGCGCATCCCGATCTCATCGCACTGACGGGCGACATATACGACGACAAGCTCGACAACACGACCACCACCACGCTGATGAAGTACATCGCCCCCCGCTACACCTGCGTATATGTGGCGGGCAACCACGAATTCTACGATCCCGCCGGATGGGCTGCCAACAAGGATGAGGCGGTATCTCTCGGCATACAGGTGCTTGAGGGCGAGAACGTACAGGTGGGCGAGGTCACGGTATGCGGTGCGGCAAGGGCTGTGAGCATAGGCGAGCTCAAAAAGCCCTATGACTGGGACGATGCGGTGATACAGTGCGCTGACAGCCTTGACACGGAGGGCTTCGCCGTACTGCTGGCACACTTCCCTCATAAGATAGACTTTTACCGCTCCTTCGGCAAGTTCGACCTGATAATGTGCGGCCATGCACACGGCGGTCAGTGGCGTCTCCCGTGGACACAGAACGGACTGTTCGCACCCGACCAGGGGATTTTCCCGAAGCTGTCGGGCGGACGCTTCGACTATGACGACACGACTATGATAGTCAGCCGCGGACTTACCCGCACAAAGAATATCATCCCGAGGATATTCAACAATCCCGAGCTTGTTATAACAGACATTATCCCTGAATAAAGCGAGACAATACATATGGAAAAGATCATACAGATAGCCTCTGCAGAGACTGCTGCCGCTGTACTGGGGCATCTTGACGAGAACGTGAACCGCATACAGAGGCAGTACGATGTATCCGTACTGTCAAGAGGCGACGACATACGCATAAGCGGTGAGGACGGCAGCGTTGAGCGTGCCGCACGGTGCATAGAGGGACTTGTACAGATGGCGGAGAAGGGCGAGGAGATAAACTCACAGAGCCTTGAATACCTGTTCTCTATGGTGGATGAGGGCTCCCTTGACCAGATGCTAAAGCTCACCGAGGGCGGCATATGCATAACCACCTCCGGCAAGGTGGTAAAGGCAAAGACCATCGGTCAGAAGAAATACGTCGATATGATACGGGACAACACCATCGTGATGGGCGTGGGTCCTGCCGGCACGGGCAAGACATATCTTGCGGTGGCAATGGCTGTAAAGGCGTTCAAAAATCATGAGGTCAACCGCATCATACTCACGCGTCCTGCGGTGGAGGCGGGCGAAAAGCTGGGCTTTCTCCCGGGTGACCTGCAGAACAAGGTAGACCCGTATCTGCGCCCGCTGTACGATGCGCTCTTTGACATGATGGGCGCAGAGAATTTCCAGAAGCACATGGAGAAGGGCATAATCGAGGTGGCTCCCCTTGCATACATGAGAGGGCGTACACTCGACGATGCATTCATAATACTCGACGAGGCGCAGAACACCACCCGCGAACAGTTCAAGATGTTCCTGACCCGTCTGGGCTTCAACAGCAAGATGGTCATAACCGGCGACATAACACAGATAGACCTGCCCGATTCCCGCAAGTCCGGACTTGTGGATGCGATGAAGATACTTCATGGGATAGAGGGCATCGCTATAAACAGATTTTCCGATAGGGACGTTGTACGTCACAGGCTGGTGCGTGATATAATCAAGGCCTATGACCGTGCAGACAGAAAGGATGGTTAATATGCGCAAGGTAAGAGTACACATCACAAACAAGCAGAAGAGAAGCATCACTCCCGATATCCGCGACATTGTACGTTCATGCTGCGCGCAGGTGCTTGCGGACGAGCATTTCCATTGTGATGCGGAGGTAAACGTGACCTTTGTTTCGGATGAGGAGATACGCTCTCTCAACCGTTCATTCAGGGACATCGACCGTCCTACGGACGTACTCAGCTTCCCTCTCGGCGAGAACGGAACGTACGACAAGGACCCGGGCAGCGGTCTCGCCCAGCTCGGCGATGTGGTCATATCCTTTGACACGGCTGTACGTCAGGCAAATGAATTCGGTCACAGCATCGACCGCGAGGTGGCATTCCTGACGGTACACAGCATGCTGCATCTTCTCGGATACGACCATATGAACAAGATTGACGAGCGCATCATGCACGAGAAGGAAGACAAGGCGCTCAACACCCTCGGCATATACCGCGGCATATCCCCCGTATGGGCGGTGGAGGACATATTCTCACGTCTTGAGATGCGCGAGAAGACTATTGCCCTTGCAAAGAAGCGCGGTATCGGCAAGGAGACCGACACATACAAGGTGACACGCATCGCCTGTGAGATATCCGAGACCTCCAAGCCCTACGAATGGTACAGTGCGGAGTGCATGATACTGCGCGGCGGCAGCATAATCGGCGGCTACGTCGTACGCTTTGACACCAACGGCGACCTCATAGACGACGACATAATATGATCACTGATCACTTGGTTAGTCAGGACATATGAATCTGCGGCGCAAGCTGTATGATGATGGAGACAGATCGGTAAATGATGAGTGGATCTGATCAGCCAGATCTCATTAACTCCACTCTTCACACTCCACACTTTCAAAAGCTCCAAACTATATTCACCGATCTCGGAGGTACGATATGAACACACCCGAATGGATCAAAAAGTCTGCTGTATACCACATATACCCTATGGGCTTCTGCGGATGCGAGCGCACCAGAGCTGAATTTGACGATTCTAAGCAGCCTCACCGCATACGCAAGGTACTCGACTGGGTGCCCCATCTCAAGGCGATGCATCTGTCGGCGGTATACTTTGGCCCCGTATTTGAATCGACAGCGCATGGATATGACACGGCGGACTACAAGAAGATAGATGCAAGGCTCGGTACAAACGAGGATTTCGCGGATGTATGCCGCGCACTGCACGAGAACGGCATAAGAGTCGTGCTCGATGGTGTATTCAACCATGTGGGCAGAGATCATTTCGCATTCCTCGATGTGAAGCAGAACAGGCAGAATTCCCGCTACTGCGGCTGGTTCTGCAACCTTAACTTCGGCGGCAACAACGGATACAACGACGGCTTCTGGTACGAGGGATGGAACAACTGCTACGACCTTGTAAAGCTCAATCTGCGCAATCCCGAGGTAGTGGACTATCTGCTCGATGCGGTGAAGATGTGGATAGACGAGTGGGACGTAGACGGCATACGCTTTGATGCGGCAGACTGTCTCGACAACGACTTCATAAAGCGCATACACTCATTCACAAGGTCGCTCAAGCCCGATTTCTGGCTCATGGGCGAGATAATACACGGCGATTACAGGCGCTGGGCAAATCCCGAAATGTTCGACTGTGTGACCAACTATCAGTGCTACAAGGGCATATACTCCTCGCACAACGACCGCAACTATTTTGAGATAGCACATTCCATCGAATATCAGATGGGACAGTACGGCGATATATACATGTACAACTTCGTGGACAATCATGATGTTGAGCGTCTGGCGACACATCTGACGGACTACGGACGGATATACTGCTGCTACACACTGCTCTACACCATGTACGGCCTTCCCTCGGTATACTACGGCAGTGAGTACGGCATAAAGGGCGCTAAGGGCAAGGGCGCTGATGCGGACGTTGCACTGCGTCCGTGCATAGAGCTTGACGACATACCCGGCAGGGACGACAAGCTGTACGAGCACATCTGCTCCCTCGGCGCGATACGCTCGGAGCTCCCTGCTCTGCAGAGAGGCAGCTACTCCAAGATGGAGCTCAAGAATCAGACCTTCCTGTACAAGCGCGAGCTTGACGGTGAGGTGGTATACATAGCTCTGAACATATCCGACGGAGACTACACCTTCCGCTTCGACAGCAAGTATGCAAGGCTTGCGGACAGACTTTCCGGCAAGGTATTCGACTGCAGCGGCGGCGCACAGGTGACCGTGGGCAAGAACCGCTCCATGATACTCGTGGATGGGACTATGCACACCCATGACACGCATGAGGACACAGCTCCCGTCAGGACGGAGCCTGTAAAGGCCGAGCCCGAGCCTGCTCCCGCACAGCCTGCGGTACAGCCCGAGCCCGCACCTACACCAGTATCCGCACCTCCCGCTCCCGCTAAGCGCCGCTCCTACGGCATACCCGACGGCAGGATGCTCGTGATAGGCGGACGATACAGACATTTCAAGGGCGGCGAATACATCGTTACCGGCACTGCCTGCGACCATGAGACGCTCGAACCCGTATGCATCTATCTGCAGATAACCGACAAGCCCCGCGCATGGGTAAGACCTATCACGGAGTTCCTTGACGACATAGACGACAACGGCAACCGCAAGGCACGCTTTGAATTCATCGAACGTGCGTACTGATAAGGAGAATAGCTATGGTATCATTCAAAAAGGCTGCAAATATCTGACGCTGTGAAGCTCTGATAGTTTCATGCGTCAGTACCGAATACCGACACATAAACTATAAGGAGAAGAAAAATGATATTTGCAGACAATGTACTCAAGGAGTACCTCAAGAACGTATATTTCATCACCGGCACACCCTGCGGAGGCAAGACCACTGTTTCACGGCTGCTGAGCAGTATGTACGGCATCACACTGTACGACATCGACTCGATGTACGACACTCACAGGGCTGCATCCGACAAGGAGCATCAGCCCTGCATGAATACGGTATTCGCCGATGCAGACGCTTTCTTCGGACGGAGCACCGATGAATACCTGAACTGGCTCAAAGGCGTGACAAAAGAGCAGCTTTCCTTCATACTGCTCGATCTGATACGCCTCTCCGCAGACTCCCCTGTCATATGTGACTGTCACATAGACATGACGATGGCAGACCTGCTCACAGACCCGTCAAGGGCGGCTTTCATGATAAGGGAGCCGGTGAATATCGCAGATGAATACTGCGCAAGGGCGGATCATGCCGACTTTGACAGTTTCCTGCACAGTGCATCCGATCCCGATAAGGCGAAGGCACTTGTGAACAGGACGCTTTACACGCTCAATGCCGATCACTACGCTGCTGTAAAGCGCAGCAGATATATGTGGATAGACAGGAGCGAGGGGCTTACCCCGGAGGAATGTGCCCGCAGAACAGCCGTACACTTTGGCTGGGAGACCGCATAAACACAGCGGCAGGACGCTTTGGCGTCCTGCCGCTTCATCTTTATTCGGTGAGCTCTATCATATTGTCCTCTATGAAAGCGATGCAGCTTTCATAGTAGCCGTCGCCCGTAGTGCGCGGGCCGCTCATGACAGTATAGCCCGCATCGCTGAGGCGCTGAGTGAGCTCGTCCACCTTTGCCTTGCTCCCTACACTGAGCGCTATATGCGCATATCCGGTGCGGTATGCATCCTTTGGTGCATCGCATAGCTGCGGCCTTGTCATGAGCTCGAGCCGCGCGCCCTCGTCAAAGGTGATGAAATACGACCTGAAACCCGTTACGGGGTTCACATAGCCGTCATTCGACCTGCCGCCGAGCATCACAAAGGCATCCCTCGCGGCTTCAAGGTCGTTTACATACAAAGCGGT
>JAFPPJ010000374.1 GCA_017410745.1 Oscillospiraceae bacterium | reverse complement strand
TTCAAGAAGGCTTATCCCGATCGTTTCTTTGACTGCGGTATCGCAGAAGCTAATATGATGGGCGTTGCTGCAGGTCTCGCAGCATGCGGCAAGATCCCCTTTGCAAGCACTTTCGCAATGTTTGCAGCAGGCAGAGCATTTGAGATAGTCCGCAATTCCATCGGATACCCTCATCTCAACGTCAAGATCGGTGCTACACATGCCGGAATCAGCGTAGGCGAGGACGGCGCTACACATCAGTGCAATGAAGATATCGCTCTTATGCGCACTATCCCCGGTATGACTATAATCAACCCTGCAGACCATGTTGAAGCTAAGGCTGCTGTAAAGGCTGCTCTCGACTTCAATGGCCCTGTATATATGCGTTTCGGCAGACTTGCAGTTCCTGTATTCAACGATGCAGAGACCTACAAGTTCGAGCTTGGCAAGGGCATCACTCTCCGCGACGGCAATGATATCACCATCATCGCTACAGGTCTTATGGTAAATGAGGCTCTCATTGCTGCTGATACTCTCAAGGCAGAGGGCATCAATGCAAGAGTTATAAACATCCACACAATAAAGCCTATCGACCGTGATATCATCATCAAGGCGGCAAAGGAGACCAAGATCATCGTTACTGCTGAAGAGCACAGCGTCATCGGCGGTCTCGGTTCTGCAGTTGCTGATGTTGTTACCGAGGAGTATCCCATTCCCGTATACAAGATCGGCGTGAACGATGAATTCGGACATTCCGGACCTGCAGTCGACCTCCTCAAGGAGTTCGGACTTTGCGCAGACAATATCGCAGCAAAGGTAAGAAAGGTACTCGGCAAGTGATCTTACAAGGGAGCAGGAATCCTGCTCCCTTTATTATGACAGAGGTGTAATTATGGCAGGTTCAATTTACGGAAAGATATTCCGTGCAGCAACATGGGGCGAATCTCACGGCAGAGGTATAGGCGTTGTTATAGACGGATGTCCTGCAGGTCTTCCGCTTTGTGAAGCAGATATACAGAAGTATCTCAACAGACGCAGACCGGGTCAGTCCGCATATTCAACTCCGAGAAGCGAAGCAGATGCGGTAGAGATAATGTCGGGCGTATTTGAAGGTGTCACCACAGGCACACCCATATCCCTTATGATACTCAATACTTCTCAGCGCTCAGTCGATTACAGTGAGATAGCAAGGCTTTATCGTCCCGGACATGCAGATTATACCTTTGATGAGAAGTATGGCTTTCGTGATTACCGCGGCGGCGGACGTTCCTCGGGAAGAGAGACTGCCGCAAGAGTGGCTGCAGGTGCTGTTGCAGCAGAGTTTCTCAAAAAGCTCGGCATAACCGTACAGGCCTATACACGTTCTGTGGGAAGTATAGTTGCAGAAAAGACAGACCTGTCCGAGATATATGAAAATCCTATATATATGCCCGATAAGGACGCAGCAGAACGTGCATCGGCATATCTTGATGAACTTCGCACTAAGGGAGATTCCTCGGGCGGCGTTGTTGAATGCATCATCAACGGTATGCCTGCAGGCATAGGCGAGACCGTGTTCGACAAGCTTGATGCAGAGCTTGCAAAGGCGGTCATGTCTATAGGTGCGGTCAAGGGCGTTGAGATAGGTGAGGGGATGGATGCATCTCTTCTCAGGGGCAGTGAAAACAATGACGGTTTTGCAAAGACAGCCGACGGCATACACAAGACATCCAATCATTCCGGAGGCATACTCGGCGGAATGAGCGACGGAAGCCAGATCGTACTTCGTGCCGCATTCAAGCCCACCCCGTCAATATCTATACCGCAGCATACTGTTGACAAGGACGGAAATAACGCAGATATAACCGTCAAGGGCAGACATGATCCTATCATCGTTCCGCGTGCGGTAGTAGTCGTAGAATCAATGGCAGCTCTTGTTATCGCAGACAGACTGCTTGAAAATATGACCTCACGCCTCGATAGGATACAGAAATTCTATGAACGCTAATGGAGGCAGCTATGCTTACACATACAGGCACACAGACTATATATTCCGAAAGGCTCATCCTGCGCAGATTTGAATTATCCGATACGGATGCTGTTTTCAGGAACTGGGCATCCGATGAATATTTACAGAAAATGTATTCAGAGCCCGTATATGAAACAACTGAAGCAGTACAGGGACTTCTGCAGAATTATATCGACAAATACGAACGTGAAGACTATTACCGCTGGGCAGTGATCCTGAAGGATACAGGGGAGTGCATCGGCCAGATAGCATACTTCTATGTGGACAGCAAGAATCATTTTGCGGAGATTGAATACTGCATCGGTGCTGCCTTCCAGCGCAAGGGCTATGCCACCGAGGCTGTGCGAACGATAATGTCATATGGCTTTGAGAAGATCGGTCTTCACAAGGTACAGATATGCTGCAAGACCATAAACCCCGCATCAAGACGTGTTATAGAAAAGAGCGGACTTACATATGAAGGTACGCTGCGCGATTATTTCTACATGGACGGCGAATATGTGGGAAGAAATTATTTCTCGATGCTGAGAAGTGAATATGAATCTTCCAAGAAGTAACAGGTGTTACTATGAACGATCTTGAAATATGCTATCTTCCCCCCGAGAAATGGAAGGGCGTACCCATTCTCATGGAAACGCGAAGCGACAGTTATTATGATGTAGTCATCGACCCACTTGACAGGGACGGATGTACGATAAGATTGGTCAGGACACCGTCCGAGCAGGAAATAGTCCATACTCCGGAGGAATATGACTATCCGGATTCGCTCTACCAGGATCATTGGGAAAAGGCAGAAGCCTATGGCGTAACAGGGGATAACGGCGAGCTTCTCGCCTGTATCGAGGTATGCCCCGAGGAATGGTCAAACAGACTGATGGTAACAGAGCTTTGGGTGTCCGAAAGCCTGCGAAAAAAGGGCCTGGGCAAACGTCTTATGGATAAGGCAAAGGATATCGCGCGAGAGCAGGGCAGACGTGCAGTCATCCTTGAAACACAATCCTGCAACACCAATGCGATAGGATTCTATCTTCATGAAGGCTTTGAGATAATAGGACTTGACACCTGCTGCTATACAAACGCCGACATCAGCCGGAAAGAAGTCAGAATAAACCTCGGATACCTGTTTCACAGAGAGCCGCGAAGAAAATGATACGATCCT
>JAFPPJ010000373.1 GCA_017410745.1 Oscillospiraceae bacterium | reverse complement strand
GGTACTTCACTCATTCAGACCGCCTCCTTCCATGCGTTAGTATATTACGCTCAAAGCGTAATGTCAAGCGAATTGTAAAATTATTTTCGCTTTTTGTTGAAAAAGTTCCGCTTTATGCTATAATAAGCTCTGGAGGTGCGCACCATGCCAAACGAAACAGCCAGAGAAATCTTCGTTAATAATCTTCACCGCTTGATGTCTGATCGGCGTATCAGTCAGATGGATATTGCCACGGCCATGAAAATCACCCCTTCCACGGTTTCTGATTGGTACTTAGGGAAAAAGTATCCTCGGGTTGATACCATGCAGCGGCTTGCCGATCTGCTTGAGGTCCCCATGAGCAGCCTGACGCTCCCTGTCTCCGATTTTCAGGTTCGTGAAATAACGGAAGCAGAAAAGAAGCTGCTCCTGGCCTACCGTGCTGCCGATGAACGCGCCCAGGGCGATGCGCTGAAAATGCTGCTGGATCATCCGCGGGAATAGCTTAGAGCGCACGTAAGCCGGAATCAAGGCTTTTGTCAAAGTCGATCCACCTCTGCGCCAGGTGTATATGCGAGTTTATGCCCGACTTTCTTTCCCTGAAACGCTCATCGGTGATTATATCCATCCCGAAGAAGTCGGCAGTCGTCTGTATAGTGTCGATGCTGCGCTTGTAGGGGCTGCAAAGGAATGCGTCTATATGGCGGTCTCTGAGGGTATCGAGCACTATGCTGCGGTCACGCATCCCCTCATCTGTCAGCGGACGTGTGCGGTCATCGCCGTAGGGGTGAAGTGACTGTGCGTGTCTGACAAATATGATGGTAGTATGCATATATCCTCCTCATAGCTGCGTTCAGTCGGGATATGTCTCGAGCTCATCCCATAGTTCCTTGTTATTGCGTATCTCATCGGCAAGCTGCTCCATCGTGATATCTTCGCACTTACCGTCGTATTCCTCTGTAAGCGTGAGGACAGCACCGCTTTTGCGCAGCTTGTCAAGGAAGCTGTAGAATCCGAGCTGCCACTTTTCTTCTGTCATGTCCTCCATGTGTATCCAGTCATTGGAATCCATGTCGAATGATATCACGGGCTCGCCGTTTTCGATATGTGCCTTTATCTCGCCCATAGAGAGCGAGGGTTCAAATTCGCGTATGAGCTTTATGTATTTTACGGTGTTGCTGTCCTTAGCTATGGTCACTCTGATAATTTCCATATATTCTCCTATCCGAGCTTGGCACCGAGAGAGCGTATCCTTTCGGCGGTGAGCCCTGTGCGAGACAGATACCTTTCCGCTGTACCGTACTTTTCACGGAACAGTTCAAGAAATTTTTCCATATAGCGCTCATTTGCAAGCACTATCTCCCTGTCTGTCTCGGGGTGCTTCTGCAGGAACGCTTCGAGCCGCACCTTGTTGAACTCGCGGCTCAGTGCATAGTCATATATGATATCCTCATCGGATACGCCCGCAAGGGACAGCAGCACTGCACTTACCACACCTGTCCTGTCCTTGCCTGCGGTGCAGTGGAAAAGCACTCCTCCCGGCGCATCGGCGATACATCCGAATACGTCCTTCATACAGTCCGCCGCCGTGATGGACATATATGACAGCGGCACTTCATCAAGGCTGGCAGGCGGCTCCATACCCTCCGTTATAGGGAAATGGAAGCTGTTGAATGCATCATCGGCGGCAAAGGCAGAGGGCTGCTGCTCAGCCTCCTGCGTGCTCCTGAGATCAATGACAGTCGTTATGCCGCGCGACAGCAGCAGCTCCTTGTCATGTGCGCTGAGCGTGTCACATCTGTCGCTCCTGTATATCACATTTGAGGCTGTATACCGCTTTGTCCCTGCGATGCGGTACATGCCGAGATCGCGTGTGTTGAGCGTGCTTTCGAGCAGCGAGCGGTGAGCATTTTCCCATGCCGCGGTATAGCTGTCTGTGCCGCCTTCGCTGTCAAGGGCGTCAAGCTCACGGATGCAGCAGTCCACAGCCTCAGAGATATACTCGTCTGCCATTTCCTTTTTGAAGAAGAATATATCATCATCGGGCACGGGGATGAAATACTCAGCCATGCGCTGCATCAGTTCGTTGGTATCAAATCCGCATATTCGGTTTATGGGCTCTGCCTCAAAGTCCGGGGGGACAGCCAGGTCGTTTGAAAGACCGTATTTATTGATGACATATGTATTCCCGATGGTGTAATCCCTGTGGAGCTTCTCCACATTGCCGGGTGTGTGCGGGTCCCAGTGATGCTTGTCATATACAAAATGCCTGTATACCAGATCCTGTATCAGATGGAGATAATACCCGAGATACAGATCATCCTTTTTCATCAGTCCGCCGTATATGCTCCTGAATCCTTCAAGGTCGTAGGTCTTCCTGTGACCTCCCGCAACATATATCTTCATATGGCTGCTGCCGTGTCCCGCATCGGGAAGCACAGCCCCAAATCTTAGCCTGTTCACGTCTGTGAACTGCCGTTGTTTTATAAGTTCGCCTGTAACAGCGAGGTGGATGATGCTCGATGCCATAGTACCCCCCGTTCATGGTCATACGATATTCGTATCAAGTCTCGTCGGGATAATCCCAGAAGCCGCCTTTATGGAAATTCTCGTTGCCAAGAGGCTTTGCTGTCAGCTTGAATATCACACAGCCGTCGGGACAGACCACAGTCTTTGAGTATCTGCTGTCGCCGCCGAGATTTTCAAGGTCGCCGCCGCTGCGCACCGCTTCCATAAGAGGATAGAGCATCATCATAGTCTTTGAACATATACCGTATCCGTCCTGGTTGACAGGGCATCCGTAGGTGCAGGTGTATCTGTCGCCTATCTCCTCGCCGTTGCGGCAATAGCGCTCCGTATGGTCTCCGTGCAGAAAGCCCGTGACCTCCACGGTGAATTCATATTCTTCATCATACCACTTTTTCATATCTTTCTCTCCCTTTGATACAGGTGCAGTATTGTTTACGGATGCGGCATTTCCTGCGCTCCGTCCGCTCTGTTTCATTACGGAAATACGTTGAGCCGTATCTCCATTGGCATAGAGATCAATCGTTTTCAAAGAATATATCCGCAAGTCCCCTTAACTCATCTATGCTGTCAACGATATGATCCGGTCTCTTGCTCTCGTCGTCTATGCTCTGATATACGGCATAGCCTTGACGTACCCATACGGTTTTCATTCCCAGCTTCTTTGCAGGGATAATATCATTATCCAGACGG
>JAFPPJ010000372.1 GCA_017410745.1 Oscillospiraceae bacterium | reverse complement strand
TAATCACGGTAGACCGTATGGAGAAGGCACTCGACACATCCCTTTCTGCTGTACAGCAGACATATGAGGATTTTGGCATAAAAGTATATTCCATAGTGGATATAAACGATATAATAAAGGCAATAGAGGACGGAGAAGTCGGCGGTAAGGAATATCTTGAGCGTATGAAGGAATACCGCTCGCTTTACGGGGTCTGAGAACGGAGGTATATATGAGCGTTAAACTTGATCTTGCTGCCATTGCACCGCAGCTTACCGATGCTGTCATATATATGGACGGCTCTCCTGCATATGATGCATTCAGAGCAGAGATAGAGGCCATACTCGACAGTTTCAACGAAAGCTGCCATCTTTCCCATCACTGGAAGGTAGACCCTCCCGACCTCACTTCAAAGTCGGAGGATACCCTCAAGAATATGCACAGATCATTCCTCTTCTGGACTTTCAGAGAGGGCAGCTCGGAAGTGAGCGTCAACGGCCTGTACAAGCTGTTCTTTAGGGCGCAGGAGGAGACTCTGCGCGATATAGCAGGCGGAGACCGTTTTGATACTAACGATGCAGGGCGCATCATAGATGAGTTCCTGCAGAAGATATCCTCCGATTCTGCTCTGTATGACAGCATAAAGGAATTCTTCAAGGGCTATGTATACGGCTATTTCTTCAACTATCTCGAGGAAGCGTCTGTTATGGCCAACTATGCGGAGATGCTCGCATATCTCGGCGTAATGTCCGGCGTGATAGATACCACCGTATCCCAGAGACAGAGAGCCGTGCAGAAGATGGCACCGCTCCTTGTGAACGACAGGTTCAAGTATATCGACGGATATATACCCTGCGACATGATGCTCGACATCATATACGACAGGATAGCACTTTCGCCCCTTTCCGAGGAGGAGCAGAAGTGTGTGAAGGATGATATAGCATCCTTCATACGCGCTAATTTCCCCACCGAGACCGAAGACGGCGAGGAGAGAGTATCCGATAAGGTGCCTTCTGAATTCGCATCTAAGTATTTCTCGTATATAGATGCAGCCGAGGTATCCGAGCGCATATACAGCAAGTACTATACAGGCACCCGCACATTCCTCGACTGTGACAGGGAGGATACCGGCGATTATACCGCCGCATGGATAAACAAGATCATCGACGACAGGCTCACGCCCTCCTACTATGACTTCTACTGCACAGGCAGGAGCTCAGACCCGGATATATCCGTGAACGGCAGCGACGATGCACTGAAATATCCCGTTATATTCAGGGATGCAAGCTTCTGGTATGCGAAGATATTTGACGGCTTTGTATTCGAGAAGCTGCGTGCGGACATCTATCCCAGGACAGAGCTGCCTGCGGGAGTATTCCCGTTTGCAGATGTGATACTCTCATCCGACCCCATCAGGGCAGAATACGGCTGCTCGGAGATATATACCGCCGTCCGTGCCGACAGGATAGCCGTAGCAGAACAGATAAAGCGTCTTGATGCGGACAATATCCCCGCAGAGGTCAAGACGATGCTGATGCTCGAACAGTATCTCTGTCTCCTCAGCTCCTCCATGAGCGCAGATTCCTATAGGGAGATGTTCGAGGAGGATATCTACGGTTCCGACCTTTATGAGAGATATATCAGATACCGCATGAATATCCTTGCGGAGCAGTCGCTGCAGAGCAACTACCAGAGAAAGGAACTGCTTGACAGGATAAACGCGATCACATTATGAGACAGATAACCATACATCTTGAGCCCGACTATGCCGCTTATGGCATAGTCGGAAGCTATGACCCCGTGCTCACACTTATGATACATGACAGCCAGCCCGAGCGGCGTTTCCCTATGGTGATAGCCGTGCCGGGCGGCTGTTATTCGCGCTGTTCAAAGCGTGAAGGCGAGCCTGTTGCCGCAAGGTACTATTCCTTCGGCTTCAATGCAGCCGTGCTTGAATACAGCGTTATTGACAAGCCGTTTCCCACAGCGCTGTGCGAACTTGCCAGTGCAGTGAAGTACATACGCTCGCACCTTGATGAACTTTGCTGCACCGATGATATCACAGTGGCAGGCTTCTCCGCAGGAGGGCATCTTGCGGCAAGTCTTGGAGCATACGGCGGTGACTGCCGCCCGGACAGGCTCGTACTGTGCTATCCGGTCATATCCTCCGGGAAATACGGACACGCCGAATCCACAAGGAATATAGCGCCAACTCCCGAGCTTGTGGAAAAGATATCGCTCGAGAAGCATATAACGTCGGATTTTCCTCCGACATTCATATGGCATTGCGAGGGCGATACCACCGTGCCCGTGCAGAATTCGCTGATGCTCGCTTCCGCT
>JAFPPJ010000371.1 GCA_017410745.1 Oscillospiraceae bacterium | reverse complement strand
TGGTGGTCTTGTATATGGGAGCAAGCTCGTGCTGGGAAGGTGCTACCTCGTTATGCTTTGTCTTTGCAAGGATGCCGAGCTTCCAGAGTTCACGGTCAAGATCAGCCATATATTCAGCTACACGGGGCTTGATCGAGCCAAAGTAGTGATCGTCCATCTCCTGACCCTTAGGAGGCATAGCACCGAACAGAGTACGTCCGGTCATGATAAGGTCTTCGCGCTGATCGTAGAGTTCCTTGGGGATGAGGAAATATTCCTGCTCGGGGCCTACCGAGGTCTTTACACAGCTTGCCTCTGTGCCCAGGAGCTTGAGTATCCTCATAGCCTGACGGTTGAGAGCATCCATTGAACGCAGGAGCGGTACTTTCTTGTCAAGCGCTTCACCGCCGTAGGAACAGAATGCGGTGGGTATATACAGTGTACCATCCTTGATAAATGCATAGGAAGTGGGATCCCACGCAGTATAGCCTCTTGCTTCAAATGTCGCACGGAGACCTCCGGACGGGAAAGACGATGCATCGGGCTCGCCCTTTATAAGCTCCTTGCCGGAGAATTCCATTATCACTCTGCCGTCGGGAGCGGGTGATATGAAGCTGTCATGCTTTTCGGCGGTCATGCCTGTCATAGGCTGGAACCAATGTGTGAAATGAGTAGCACCCTTTTCAACAGCCCAGTCCTTCATCGCAGCGGCAACTGCATCAGCTACATTCTCATCCAATGGCTGCCCTTTGTCAATGGTCTTCTTGAGCGACTTGTATACCTTTTCGGAAAGCATAGCCTTCATTACTCTTTCGTCAAATACCATCGTTCCAAAATAATCAGTGATCTTTTCCATAATGACCTCCGTTTTGTCAGCGGGACGATTGCCCCTTGATTTATTTTCTTTCTGAGATCTTCATCTCAAATTTATCCTTCATTTTGCTTTGCGGTACCGTTGTGGGATAATCTCCCGTGAAGCATGCACTGCAAATGTCTGTGCTGTCTATGAGTTCCGACAGCTTAGTTACGGGAAGATACCCCAATGAATCCGCACCTATCAGTTCTGCGGTCTCCTGTGCAGTATGGCTGCACGCGATGAGATCCTCCCTTGAATCTATGTCTGTGCCGTAGAAGCAGGGATGCAGGAACGGCGGTGCGGACACCCTGAAATGTATCTCCTTTGCTCCCGCCTCTCTCAGAAGCGATACTATGCGTCTGCCTGTAGTTCCTCTTACGATGGAATCATCTACCAGTACGACTCTTTTGTCTCTCACCGTTTCCGATAGTGCCGACAGCTTTATCTTCACTTTGTCCGTGCGTGAGTTCTGTCCGGGTGATATGAATGTCCGTCCGATATACTTATTCTTGATAAGCCCTATCCCATAGGGTATTCCCGATTCTCTCGAAAATCCAAGTGCCGCGTCAAGTCCGGAATCAGGCACTCCTATCACCACATCCGCATCTGCAGGGCAGCACTGTGCAAGTATCTCCCCTGCCCTGAGTCTCGCCCTGTGTACGGATACACCGTCGATATATGAATCGGGACGTGCAAAGTATATATACTCAAATATGCATGTTCGTTTAGGTCTTGTGCCGCAGTGTTCTCTCCTTGATGTGATGCCTTCCTTGGAGAACACAAGTATCTCTCCTGCATCAAGATCCCTTATGAATTCTCCGCCTATTGCGGTTATCGCACAGCTTTCCGATGACACCGCATAGCTTCCGTCGGGCAGCCTGCCGTAACACAGCGGTCTGAATCCGAACGGGTCTCGTGCAGCGATAAGCTTGGTGGGAGACATTATCACAAGGGAGTATGCCCCTTCTATCTCATTCATTGCAGATGACACGGCATCCTCTATCGACGGCTGTCTGAGGCGGTTCCTTGTTATGATATACGCTATGGTCTCGGTATCCGATGTTGTATGGAATATCGCACCGGAGAGCTCAAGCTCCGTGCGCAGGTCTGATGCATTTGAAAGGTTGCCGTTATGGACTATCGCCATTCGCCCTTTCTGATGATTCACGACTATCGGCTGACAGTTGCGTCTCTCGTTCCCTCCGGTAGTCGAATATCTCACATGACCCACAGCGATATTCCCCTGCGGCAGCGATGCCAGTTCCTGCCTTGTGAATACTTCCGAGACAAGCCCTACATCTTTGTGTGCCGCTATCACACCATCGTCGCATACTGCTATCCCGCAGCTTTCCTGACCGCGGTGCTGCAGTGAATACAGACCATAGTATATCTGCTCGGCAAGATCGTATACTTTATCCGAAAATATTCCGAATACTCCGCATTCCTCATGGATACTCATTATACGCCTCCGCCAAGAAAGGAATTGACCTGCATCGCACACTCTCTGCCTTCACGCACAGCCCACACCACAAGTGACTGTCCTCTGTGCATATCACCTGCAGTGAATACCTTATCACTGGATGTATCATATTTTCCCGCATCGGTCTTGATGCATGTCCTCGGTGTCATCTCTGTGCCGAACGCATCTGCGATATACTTCTTTGCTCCGAGAAATCCTGCTGCTATGAGTACCAGCTCTGCAGGTATTATCTCTTCGCTTCCTTTTATTTCTTCGGGCTTTCCGCTTTCAAATGACAGCTTCACTGTTTCGACACCGCTGAGCTTGCCGCTCTCATCCTTTATAAAGCGTTTCACTGTGGTCTGATATATTCTCGGATCATGGCCGAATACCGCAATGGCTTCTTCCTGACCATAGTCGGTCTTTAGTACCTTAGGCCACTCCGGCCAGGGATTTTTCTCAGTCCTGCACTTTGGCGGCTCGGGCATCATCTCAAGCTGTACTACGCTCTTGCATCCGTGTCTGATGGATGTTGCCACGCAGTCATTGCCTGTATCACCGCCGCCGATTATCACTACATTTTTGTATTTGGCACTTACATATCCGCCGTCATTCATATTCGTGTCAAGAAGTGCCTTTGTCGTAGCCTTGAGAAAATCTACTGCAAAGTATATGCCATCGGCATCGCGTCCCTCTGCCTTTATATCACGGGGCTCTCCAGCACCGCAGGCAAGCACCACCGCATCATATCCGGACACGATCTCATCAGCGGATATGCTTTTTCCTACATCGCAGCAAGTTATAAACTCCACACCCTCAGCTTCCATCAGGTGTATGCGTCTCATCACTATGTCTTTTTCAAGCTTCATATTAGGTATGCCGTACATCAGCAGACCGCCCGGCCTGTCTTCCTTCTCATATACCGTCACGGTATGGCCGAATTTATTGAGCATATGCGCACACGCAAGTCCGGAAGGCCCCGAGCCTATCACCGCAACTTTCTTTCCTGTGCGCTCCTTTGGCGGACACGGTCTGATATATCCCGTTTCAAACGCGCGCTCTATTATGGCAAATTCATTTTCCTTTACCGTGACTGCTTTGCCGTCAAGTCCGTTGGTACACGCCTTCTCACAGAGCGCAGGACATACTCTTGAAGTAAATTCCGGGAACGAGCTTGTGAGCAGCAGTCTGTCCGCAGCTTCATCCCAGAGCCCGTTATATATAAGCTCGTTCCATTCGGGGCAGTAATTCCCGAGAGGACATCCGCTTGCCATACCTCCGAGCACCGCTCCCGACTGACAGAAGGGTATACCGCAGTTCATGCAGCGAGATGCCTGCTCACGGCGTTTCTCATCACTTAGCGGAGCGTGAAATTCCCTGTATGTCTTTATTCTTTCCATCGGCTCGAATGCAATATTATCGAGCCTTTCAAATTCAAGAAAACCTGTCGGCTTCATTTTATCGCCCCATTTCGTGAAATGCCTTTATTTTTGCCTGCTCAGCGTCCATACCGTCAGACAGGTACTTTTCGGTAAGCTCCGTTATCTTTTTATAATCATGCGGAATGACCTTTTTGAATCTCGGCAGATACTCTTCAAAGTTTGCAAGTATCCTCTTTCCGAGAGCTGAATCGGTGTATCTTACATGATCTGCGATAAGTGAATGCAGCAGCTCTATATCCTTCTTGTCCTCAACATGATAGTATCCCACCAACGAACGGTTCAGCTTTGTGTACAGATCATTGTACTCATCAAGGACATATGCTGTACCTCCGCTCATTCCTGCCGCAAAGTTCTTTCCTACTGCTCCGAGTATCACGGCAGTGCCTCCTGTCATATACTCACAGCCGTGATCTCCTGTACCCTCTGCTACCGCATATGCACCTGAGTTCCTTACACAGAAGCGCTCACCTGCGATACCGTTGATGAATGCGCGTCCTGATGTAGCACCAAAGAGAGCGACATTTCCGATTATTATATTGTCCTCTGCCGCAAGAGTGCTGTTCTTCGGAGGATATACCGCAAGCGTTCCGCCCGAAAGCCCCTTGCCGAAATAATCGTTTGCATCTCCTTCAAGCATGATATTCAGCCCGGCGGGGATGAATGCGCCGAATGACTGTCCGCCTGCGCCCTTTGCCCTTACCGTGAAGTCCTTTCTGTCCGCAGCATTATGCTTTGTGATATACGAGCCCAGGAGCGTGCCGAATGCACGGTCAAGATTGGTCACATCTGCATCCAGCTCATATGACTTTCCTGTATCCACAGCATTAATGTATGCAGGTATAAGAAGTGTCTCATCCTTGCTCCTGTCGAGAGCAAAGTCAAATTCCTTGCCATCTGTATGATGCACCGCACATACAGATGCATCAAGTATAGCACTGAGATCGAGCCTTGAGGAGGCCTTCTGTCTGAGCAGATCTGTGCGTCCGACCAGCTCATCCACTGTCCTTACGCCAAGCTCTGACATGTACTCGCGCATCTCTTCGGCAATAAAGCGCATGAAATTGATGATATATTCGGGCTTGCCCCTGAAACGCTTCCTGAGTTCGGGATCCTGTGTCGCAACACCGACCGGGCATGTATCAAGATTGCATACTCGCATCATAACGCATCCCATAGTTACCAGCGGAGCAGTCGCAAATCCGAATTCCTCTGCGCCGAGACATGCGGCTATCACTACATCTCTTCCTGTCATCAGCTTGCCGTCTGTTTCTATCACTATCTGCTCACGAAGCCCGTTGTCCGTAAGCGTCTGATGTGCTTCTGCTACACCAAGCTCCCAGGGCAAGCCGGCATTGTGTATCGAACTGTACGGCGCTGCGCCTGTACCGCCGTCATGGCCGGAGATAAGCACGACTCCTGCGCCAGCCTTTGCCACACCTGCGGCAATCGTCCCGACACCCGCTTCCGATACCAGCTTCACGGAGATACGCGCATCCTTGTTGGCGTTTTTCAGATCAAATATCAGCTGTGCGAGATCCTCTATCGAATATATATCGTGATGAGGCGGAGGGGAAATAAGTGATACACCCGGAGTGGAATGTCTTGTCTTAGCTATCCACGGATACACCTTTCCGCCGGGCAGATGGCCGCCTTCACCTGGCTTTGCGCCCTGTGCCATCTTTATCTGTATCTCCTTGGCAGAGCACAGATATTCGGATGTCACCCCGAAGCGTCCCGAAGCCACCTGCTTTATGGCAGAGCACCTGTCCTCATCCGTACCCTTTGTAGCTATCCTTTCGGGAGATTCACCGCCCTCACCGCTGTTGGATCTTCCTCCTATACGGTTCATGGCGATCGCCATGCATTCATGTGCTTCCTGCGATATGGAGCCGTATGACATAGCACCTGTCTTGAAGCGTCTCATTATGCTCTCGGCACTTTCCACTTCACTGAGCGGTATCGCCTTGCCGGGATATGCAAATTCAAGCTCCGACCTTATCGTGATGTGCTTGCTGTCCCCGTCTATAGCCTTTGTATATTCCTTGAACAGCTTGTAATCATTTCTCCATGCGGACTGCTGCAGAAGATGTATGGTCTGCGGATCGTAGAGATGCTGTTCACCGCCCTGACGCTGCTTGTGATTGCCTACGCTCTTAAGCCCGTTCTGTATAACATTGGCATTCGGAGAAAATGCTTCTTTCTGAAGTCTTCTCGACCTGTCCTCTATATCCTGAAGTGTGATGCCGCCTATGCGGTTGACCGTATTCGGGAAGTATTTTTCGCAGACTTCCTTTGATATACCGAGAGCCTCGAATATCTTTGATCCCTGATAGGACTGTATCGTGGATATGCCCATTTTTGCAGCTATCTTGACTATGCCGGAGACCACGCCGCTTATGTAGTCATTTACCGCAAGAGTATAATCCTTGTCGATAAGTTCCCTCTTTATAAGATCTCTTATCGTATCGAACGCAAGATACGGGTTTACAGCACCTGCGCCAAATCCAAGAAGCGCTGCAAAATGATGCACTTCACAGGCCTCTGCTGTCTCAACTATCATAGACATAGCCGTATTCATGCGTGTGCGCACCAGATATGAGCGAAGTGCCGATACTGCAAGCAGTGACGGTATAGCAAGGTGTTCGCTGTCCGCTCCCCTGTCAGTGAGTATAAGTATCGCAGCATTCTCCTCATGCGCTCTGTCAGCCTGTGCATAAAGCCCTTCAACAGCCTCTTCAAGTGTCATATCCTTCGTATAGAGCAAGGATATATCTGCTGTCCTGAACCAATCCGATGCAGTATGTCTTATCTTCATCATATCTGCATTAGTCAGCACGGGATTGTGTATCTTGAGCACACGGCAGTTGTTCTCGTCTTCCTCGAGCAGATTGCCCTTGAATCCAAGATACACACTTGCGGAAGTCACTATCTTCTCTCGGATGCTGTCTATGGGAGGATTAGTGACCTGCGCGAACATCTGCTTGAAATAGTCAAAAAGCGGCGGATCTTTTCTTGAAAGTACTGCAAGAGGTCTGTCTGTTCCCATAGACCCGATAGGCTCATTACCGTTGAGTGACATCGGCACAAGTATATCCACCAGCCGCTCATGTGTATATCCGAAATACTTCTGTAGTCTGAGCAGTTCGTCGCCTTCATATACAGGCGATCTCTTATTCGGCATTTTCAGGTCGCGCAGCCTCATAAGATGCTTGTCGAGCCATTCTCCGTAAGGCTTTCTGTGAGCAAAGCCCTGTTTTATCTCATCATCACTGTAAAGCACCCCTGCGGCAGTATCTGCCAGAAGCATCTTGCCGGGATGAAGTCTTTCCTTTTTTATGATATGGCTTTCGTCAATATCGAGTGATCCCACCTCCGATGAAAGGATAAGTGTATCATCATCGGTAAGGATGTATCTCGAAGGACGAAGTCCGTTCCTGTCAAGTATCGCGCCGCATACGTCTCCGTCGGAGAATACTATTGAAGCAGGCCCATCCCAGGGCTCGAGCATACTTGCATAATACTGATAGAAATCACGCAGCTCACGGCTCATATTCTCATTGTGCTGCCACGGTTCGGGTATGCACATAGTCACTGCCAGCGGGAGCGGTACACCGCCCATCATCATGAATTCAAGCGTATTGTCAAGTCTTGCGGAGTCAGAGCCTGTAGTATCTATGAACGGGAATATATCATCCCTGTCTTTCAGGAGCTCCGACTTAAGTATGCTTTCACGCGAGAGCATCTTATCCACATTTCCGGTGATCGTGTTTATCTCGCCGTTGTGTACTATAAGTCTGTTCGGATGCGAACGCTGCCAAGACGGATTTGTATTGGTCGAAAAGCGTGAATGCACAAGCGCTATCGCACTCGTGTAGCTGCCGCAGGCAAGATCATCATAGAAGCGGCGAAGCTCCGATACAAGAAACATTCCTTTATATACTATCGTCCTGCTTGACAGGGAGCATACATAAGTCTTGTCGTCCGCCTTCTCAAACAAGCGTCTTGCTGCATACAGCCTTCTGTCAAAATCAAGGCCCTTGCCGCATCCGGCAGGTCTCTTTATGAATGCCTGCTTTATCACAGGGCAGCTTTCCCTTGCCCTTTCGCCGAGTATCTCGGGATGTACCGGAACATCTCTCCAGAAGAGAAGCTCAAGTCCCTTCTTCTGAAGTATATCTTCAAATACTTTCTGTGAATGCTCATATCCTTCCTGTGGGAAGAAGAACATTCCTATGCCGTACTCTCGTTCACCCGGCAGCACATAGGATGCAGAAAAGAATGAATGTGATATCTGCAGCAGTATGCCAACACCGTCGCCTGTCTCACCCTTGGCGTCCTTGCCTGCACGGTGTTCGAGCGTCTCTACTATTTTAAGAGCGTTGTCAACACACGCCGAGGTCTTGTTTCCTTTAATGTTGACCACAGCACCTATACCGCAGTTCTCGTGTTCAAAAGCAGGATCATACAATCCCTTCTTCTGAAAAGGTTCCATATTTCTGTACCCGTCCATTTTTCACAGCTCCTGTCAGTAAATGCAATATTGTATATCGTTAAAATTCATTTATCGTGTTTGTTTTGAACTCACAAGCTAATTATATTATGTTAATTGCAATTTGTCAAGCGTTTTCTTGCATTTTCTAAAAGAACATGATTATACCCAAAACATACATATATATCTGTATGCCCTTTGTTGATTATTGACATTTCACTCTCCCGATATTGCATTTTTAAATTTAAAAATATTCATATTTGACTTATAGCAGCTTAATTATTCGTAGATTTTTTCTATTTTTGCAAGTTTGATATTGATATCTTTCATTATTTTTTACAAACTTGCATTTTACCCCTTGACAGAAAAAAGCTTTCATGATAGAATCATCACAACAGCAACGGGGCTGAGGGACACACAACGGCGTGTGTTCCCTGCCCCGTTTCGCTTATCAACAAGAAGGGAGATCTTATTATGAACGAAGATCTGATGAACGTCATCGAAGAACAGGTAACATCCGAAGCATTCGGAATATGGTTCCTGATCGGTGCAGCGCTTGTATTTTTCATGCAGGCAGGTTTTGCAATGGTAGAGACAGGCTTCACAAGAGCCAAGAACGCCGGCAACATTATAATGAAGAACCTTATGGATTTCTGTATAGGTACTGTAATGTTTGTGGCGATCGGCTACGGCCTGCTCTGCGGATCGGATATAGGCGGCTTCCTGGGCAAGCCTGACTATTCCATATTCAACGGATACGGAAACTTCAACTTCTCATCATTCGTATTCAATCTTGTATTCTGTGCGACGGCAGCTACCATCGTATCGGGCGCAATGGCTGAAAGAACAAAGTTCTCCTCCTATTGTATATACTCCGCAGTCATATCCGCAGTTATCTATCCTATAGAAGCACACTGGATATGGGGCGGCGGATGGCTCGTATCACTGGGCTTCCACGATTTCGCAGGCTCATGTGCGATACATATGGTAGGCGGTATCGCAGCACTCATAGGCGCAAAGATACTTGGGCCCCGTATAGGCAAATTTGAGACAGACAAGAACGGCAAGGTCACAAAGGTAAAGGCTATCCCCGGACATTCACTCACCATAGGCGCGCTCGGATGCTTCATCCTCTGGTTCGGCTGGTACGGCTTCAACGGCGCAGCTGCAACAAGCGGCGGACAGCTCGGTTCTATATTCCT
>JAFPPJ010000370.1 GCA_017410745.1 Oscillospiraceae bacterium | reverse complement strand
GTCCGCCGTAAGGCTGTCCACCGTAGGGCTGCTGTGTGCCGTAGGGCTGAGAACCAGGATACTGGTTTGGCTGTCCGCCGTAAGGCTGAGAACCAGGATACTGGTTTGGCTGTCCACCATAGGGCTGATTGCCATAGGTCTGACCGCCGTAGGGCTGTGTGTAGGGCTGTGCAGAACGGTAAGGAGTTGTGGAGAATGCTTCCGAAGCAGCGGTCTCCTCGTCGGTGAGCTCACCGGGGAGTGCGATACCGTTTGCGAATGCCTTAGCCTTCATGCAGCAGTAGAATTCCATGTATGTTGCGGTGGTATAGGGAAGGAGGAAGATAGAGCCGACAGGTACGATGGATGCGAGTATTGCCCATCCGATGAAGGAGAGCTGGAGGATGAAGTAGTTCATCTTCTCGCCTTCCATAGTCCTGGTGCTTATCTCGAATGCGCGCTCCTTGGAAAGCTTGGGATTGTCTGCCATGATGTAGGGTACGAGAGCCCATTCATAGCTCTTGATGATACCGGGTATCACGAACAGGAGCGACCAGAGGAATACCCTGATGTACATGGAGAACATGGTCTTGCACACGTTCAGGTAAGAGCCGCTGCCGAATATGGAGAATACCCTGCCTATCTCTGCGTTGCCGTAGCGTGCATCATAGTGGAACTTGTAGTAGCCTACCATAATGGGCGCCTGGACGAATGTGCAGTATACGAATGCGATGACAGTACCGACGATCACCATAAAGAATACGAATATGCCTGCAACTGCATAAAGGCTGTCATACTCACTCGCTGCGGTATTGGCATCCTGCGTGGTGATCTCCATTGCAGGCTGCGCTGTATTAGCAAGTGTGGGCTGTGCTGTATTTGCGAGGGTGGGCTGTGACATCTTCTTCTGATAGCCTACATCGAAATCGAAGTCATAGTCATCAAAATCAAAGTCATAGTCCGAGGACTGGCTGGAGTTGTTGTTATTGAAGTCATGGCGGTATTTGTCCCACGAATTCTTGTAGGAGAACACGCCGCCGTTCACGCCGCCCGCAAGGAAGCACATGATGAGTGCAGCTACAACTGCCTTCCAGTAAAAGCCCTTGAGAAGATTACGGGCATTTTGTTTAAGTTCTTGTCTTGTCCACATGATCAATACCTCTCTTTTTATTGAGTTTCCCGTGGTTTATGAGTACATTCTATCATAGATATCTATATTATGCAAGTGTTTTAGCAAACTCTAATTTTATTTTAATATACAAGAATGAGTAATGAGTATATTCTCGGCCTGTCGTGCCGTCTGAAAATGCATAATGCATAATGCATAATGCAGAATTATTCTTAACCTCCCGTGCAAACGAATATTGTGCTATCTGGTCAAGGTGGCTTATGAACGGGGTAAGGCAGCTATATGTATTAGTATAAGCACAAATGAAGCGTATCAAAAAAACAAATCAGTAGCCGTTCAAATAGACTAAGGCGGCTTATAAGCGGTGTCCGAGTTGGAACAAATACATATAGAGCGGGGAAAAGGGGGTACAAGGGGGAGAAACTGAGGCGAACGGCGCACCAATTAATCGATAATTTCAAATGAATACTCCGTTTGCCGGCGTTTCATCCCCCTTGACCCAAGACAAATGAGTATGTCCCGACAATAGGCTACCGTTCAAAAGTCGCAAATTAATCCGTCAGCACAAATCCCCTGCACAAAACATATCCCCCGCACTATCCAAGTTTCCGAGGATAGTACGGGGGCTTGTTATTTAACTGATGTTATCAGTCATTCTTGACTACAGTCACCTTGTTGTAAACGTCCATACCGGTGCCGGCAGGGATGAGCTTACCGATGATGACATTTTCCTTCAGACCTCTCAGATAGTCGCTCTTGCCCTTGATAGCCGCATCTGTGAGAGCCTTTGTGGTCTCCTGGAAGGATGCTGCCGACAGGAACGAATCGGAGTTGGAGGATGCCTTTGTGATACCCTGGATGATGGGCTTGACCACAACGGGCTTGAGGTCGATCTCGCCCTCTGCGATCCTGCGCTCGATCTCCTCGTTAGCCTCGTCTGCTTCCTTCTTGTCGATGAGTGCGCCGGGGAGCAGCAGGCTCGAACCGGAGTCAACTACAACAACGCGCTTGAGCATCTGGCTTACGATTACTTCGATGTGCTTATCGTTGATATCAACACCCTGCAGACGGTAAACCTTCTGTACTTCGGTGATGATGTAGTTCTGTACAGCGAGCACGCCGAGAACGTCGAGCACGTCTGCGGGGTTCATGGAGCCCTCTGTGAGAGCCTGACCCTTTTCAACGACAGCGCCGTCGAATACATCGTGGGATCTTATCTTGTAGCCGTAGGGGATGGGATATACTTCCTCAACGCCCGACTCCTCATCGGTAATGATTACGGACTTGGTCTTCTTGAGATCCTCTATGCGCACTGTGCCGCCGAACTTCGCAATGATGGCAGCGTTCTTGGGACGTCTGCTCTCGAAAAGCTCCTCGACACGGGGAAGACCCTGTGTGATATCTTCTGCGGATGCGATACCGCCCGTATGGAACGTTCTCATCGTAAGCTGTGTACCGGGCTCACCGATGGACTGTGCAGCGATTACGCCGACTGCCTCGCCCACTGCAACGAGATTGCCGTTTGCAAGGTTCGCACCGTAGCACTTAGCGCATACGCCGTGCTTAGCGCAGCAGTTGAGCACGGAGCGGATAGTTACCTTCTCGATGCCCGCAGCGATTATCTTCTTTGCGTCTGCGACGCTTATCATCTTGTTGTGGGATACCAGCACCTCGCCGGTGGTGGGGCTTCTCAGATCCTCGATGAGGTATCTGCCAACGAGTCTGTCCTCAAACGGCTCGATGAGCTCGTTGCCGTTCTTGATGGTGCTTACCTCGATACCGATGGTAGAACCGCAGTCCTCCTCGCGGATGATGACCTCCTGCGATACATCGACAAGACGTCTGGTAAGGTAACCGGAGTCCGCCGTTCTCAGAGCGGTGTCGGCAAGACCCTTTCTCGCACCTCTGGAAGATATGAAGTATTCGAGTATGTTCAGACCCTCACGATAGTTGGCTCTGATAGGCATCTCGATGGTGGAACCGGATGTATTGGAGATAAGTCCTCTCATGCCGGCAAGCTGTCTGATCTGGGAGATCGAACCTCTCGCACCGGAGTCCGCCATCATGTTGATGGGGTTGTAGGGATCGAGGTCGTTGGTCAGGCACTCAGTGACCTCATCGGTAGCCTTGTTCCATATCTCGATGAACTTCTTGGACTTCTCGGAAGCGGATATGAAGCCTCTTCTGTAGAGCTTGTTGATCTTCTCGACCTTCTCGTCCGCATCAGCGAGTATCTGAGGCTTCTCCTTGGGTATCTCCGCATCGCAGACTGCAACTGTGATGGCAGCCCTTGTGGAGTACTTGAAGCCGAGGGACTTGATGTCGTCGAGCACCTCGGATGTACGTGTGGTGCCGTGTACCTGTATGCACTTGTCTATGATCTGACCGAGCTGCTTCTTCTTTACGAGGAAGTCTATCTCAAGGTCGAACTGGCTGCCGGAGATGGTGCGGTCAACATAACCGAGATCCTGAGGTATCTTCTCGTTGAAGATAAGTCTGCCCACTGTGCAGTCTATTACCTTGGATACCTTTCTGCCGCCTATCTCGCGGAATACTCTTACCTTTATAGCGGCATGGAGAGTAACTATGCCCTCCTGATATGCCATGAGCGCTTCGTTTATGTCGCGGAATATCTTGCCTTCGCCCTTCTCGCCCTCCTTCTTGAGAGTGAGGTAGTAGGAGCCGAGCACCATATCCTGTGAAGGAACGGCAACAGGACGGCCGTCGGAAGGCTTGAGCAGGTTGTTCGCAGCGAGCATCAGGAAGCGTGCCTCCGTCTGTGCCTCTGCGGAAAGGGGAAGATGCACTGCCATCTGGTCGCCGTCGAAGTCCGCATTGAACGCGGTACAAACGAGGGGATGGAGCTTTATCGCACGACCCTCAACGAGTATGGGCTCGAATGCCTGGATACCGAGTCTGTGAAGTGTAGGCGCACGGTTGAGGAGTACGGGATGATCCTTGATAACTACCTCGAGTGCATCCCACACATCATTCTCAGCTCTTTCAACGCGCTTCTTCGCATTACGGATATTGTTGGACTTGTTGGTGTCCACAAGGCGCTTCATAACGAAGGGCTTGAACAGCTCGAGAGCCATTTCCTTGGGGAGACCGCACTGGTACATCTTGAGCTCGGGGCCTACGACGATAACCGAACGTCCGGAATAGTCAACACGCTTGCCGAGAAGGTTCTGACGGAAGCGTCCCTGCTTACCCTTGAGCATGTTGGAGAGGGACTTGAGCTCTCTGTTGTTGGGGCCTGTAACGGGTCTGCCGAAGCGTCCGTTGTCTATCAGGGCATCAACAGCCTCCTGGAGCATTCTCTTCTCGTTGCGGATGATGATGTCGGGAGCTTCAAGCTCTATCATCTTCTTGAGACGGTTGTTTCTGTTTATTACACGCCTGTAAAGGTCGTTAAGGTCGGATGTTGCGTATCTGCCGCCGTCGAGCTGTACCATAGGACGGAGATCGGGCGGGATAACGGGTACTACGTTGAGCACCATCCATTCGGGCTTGTTGCCCGATTCAAGGAAGGACTTGACTATCTCAAGACGCTTGAGCAGCTTGCCCTTCTTCTGGCCTGCGGACAGACCCTCGAGCTCCTCTTCGAGAGCATCGTTGAGCATCTTGAGGTTGTTTGCCCACTTGGACTTGTCTGCTATCGCATCGAATTTGCCGTCGATGTTTGCAGCCTCTATCTTCTCGTCGAACAGCTTCTCGATGTACTTGGAGCCGAATATAACGCCTATCCTCTTGGGAGAGCGCTTCTCAGCCTCGAGAAGGTTGTAGCGGGTGATGACCTCGTTTACATCGTCACGGGTTATCATGGAGCCTACGGGATAGAAGGGCTCGCCGTCGGGATCGAGATATCCGCCGTCGTCCTCGATATAGAGAGTACGCTTTGCGAGGGTGTTGAGCATCTCCTCGGCGGAGAGGCCTGTTACAGCGGAGAAGTCTGCGAGATTAGCCTTGATGAAGTCGTCGTACCTCTCGGGGTCGTACTCCTCAAGCAGCTCTCTTACAGCCTCTGCGCCCATCGCAGCGTAGAAATCGTCCTCGTACTTCTCGCGCATCTCAGCGTATTCCTTTTCGCTGAGCACCTGCTTCTTCACAAGCTCGGGCACGTCGCCGGGATCGACAACGATGTACTTTGTGAAGTAGAGCACTTCCTCGAGCCTCTTCTGTGAGATCTCGAGCACCTGGCCTATGCGGGAGGGTGTGCCCTTGAAGTACCATATATGCGAGCATGAAGCTGCAAGGGTGATATGACCCATGCGCTCACGTCTTACCTTGGCGCGCGTTACCTCAACGCCGCACTTTTCGCAAACCTTGCCCTTGTAGCGTATCTTCTTGTACTTGCCGCAGTGACACTCCCAGTCCTTTGTCGGGCCGAAGATCCTTTCGCAGTAAAGGCCGTCCTTTTCGGGCTTCTGTGTGCGGTAGTTTATTGTCTCGGGCTTCTCTACCTCGCCGTATGACCACGCAGTGATCTGTTCGGGTGATGCAAGTCCGATCCTTATAGATTCAAAAACACTTTCCAAAATCTGCACTCCTTCAAACACGGTAAATTGCTTACGGGAGCGGTAGGGGGGCTTGGGGGCACAGCCCCCATTGGGAATGTGACGAACACCAGCGGATGTTTTCGTCACTCCTTCCCTATACCCTATACCCTAGACCCTATACCCTCACGCACAAATAAGCTGTTATCCGGACAAATAGTATGGAGGAGTGC
>JAFPPJ010000369.1 GCA_017410745.1 Oscillospiraceae bacterium | reverse complement strand
GGCAAGATAAGCCGCTTCGGCACGGTGGAGGTAGAAAAGCTCCACAGCATAGAGCGCTACTCCCATGTAATGCACATCGGCTCGACGGTGCGCAGCGAGATAGCAGACGGCTACGATGCCCTCGATGCGATAAGAGCCATACTCCCCGCAGGCACTCTTTCGGGTGCGCCCAAGATACGCGCCTGTGAGATAATCGCACAACTTGAGAACAACAAGCGCGGTATATACGGCGGCGCTGTTGGATACATCGACTTCACAGGAAATATGGACACCTGCATCGCGATACGCCTTGCATACAAGAAGAACGGCAAGGTATTCGTAAGGAGCGGCGCGGGAATAGTCGCAGACTCCGTCCCCGAAAAGGAATATCAGGAATGCCTCAACAAGGCGGCGGCTGTGGTAGGTGCCCTGAAAGCAGCAGAGGAGGTAGACACATGATACTTCTCATTGATAATTACGACAGCTTCTCATATAATCTCTATCAGCTCATCGGCGAGATAGAGCCCGATATAAAGGTCATACGCAACGATGAGATGACCATCCCCGAAATAGAAGCGCTCGCCCCCGATCACATCATACTCTCCCCCGGCCCCGGACGTCCCGAGGATGCGGGCATCATCATAGAGGCGGCAGGGACTGTATGCAGGCACATACCCACTTTGGGCGTATGTCTCGGACATCAGGCGATATGCGCAGCCTACGGTGCAACGGTCACCTACGCAAAGGAGCTGATGCACGGCAAGCAGTCGGTCATCCGCTTCATAAGCCGCAGTCCCATATTCACAGGCATAGACGAGGGCGCACCCGTGGCAAGATACCATTCGCTTGCGGCTGATGCGGACACGCTCCCCGATTGTCTGGAGGTCACCGCCGTTGCCGACGACGGCGAGGTCATGGCGGTACAGCATAGGGAATACCCCATATACGGCGTGCAGTTCCACCCCGAGTCCATCATGACTCCCTGCGGCAGACAGATGCTGAAGAATTTTATATCACTCTAACCCTCATAAAGGATCGAAAGGAAAGATACTATGTCACAGTCAAAAGGACGATTCGGCATACACGGCGGCCAGTACATCCCCGAAACTCTGATGAATGCCGTGATAGAGCTTGAACAGGCATACAACAGATACAAGGACGACGATATATTCAACGCGGAGCTCACAGAGCTTCTCAACTCCTACGCAGGCAGACCCTCGCTGCTCTACCGTGCGGACAAGCTCACAAGGGAGCTCGGCGGTGCCAGGATATACCTCAAGCGCGAGGATCTCAACCACACAGGCTCCCACAAGATAAACAACGTGCTC
The DNA here is from genome assembly GCA_017410745.1 of Oscillospiraceae bacterium. Taxonomy (GTDB): domain Bacteria; phylum Bacillota; class Clostridia; order Oscillospirales; family Ruminococcaceae; genus Huintestinicola. The sequence goes on along the minus strand of JAFPPJ010000369.1, from coordinate 620 downwards.
GGTCAGGCGCTGCTCGCAAAGAAGATGGGCAAAAAAAGGCTCATCGCAGAGACAGGCGCAGGTCAGCACGGCGTTGCTACCGCAACTGCTGCGGCGCTCCTTGATATGGAATGCGTGGTATTCATGGGCGAGGAGGACACCAAGCGTCAGGCGCTCAATGTATACCGCATGAAGCTGCTCGGCGCAGATGTAGTGCCCGTAAAGACCGGTACTGCCACCCTCAAGGATGCTGTATCCGAGGCTATGCGCGAATGGACATCGAGGATAACCGATACGCATTACTGCTTAGGCTCTGTCATGGGTCCACACCCCTTCCCCACGATCGTGCGCGACTTCCAGGCGGTGATATCCCGTGAGGCAAGGTCACAGATACTTGCAGCCGAGGGCAGGCTCCCCGATGCAGTGATCGCATGTGTGGGCGGCGGCTCGAATGCCATAGGCAGCTTCTATCACTTCATCCCCGATGAGGGCGTGCGCCTTATCGGATGCGAGGCGGCAGGCAGAGGCATAGACACATTTGAGACCGCAGCCACCGTGAACACAGGCAAGATAGGCATATTCCACGGCATGAAGTCCTACTTCTGCCAGGATGAATACGGTCAGATAGCACCGGTATACTC
>JAFPPJ010000368.1 GCA_017410745.1 Oscillospiraceae bacterium | reverse complement strand
ATGAAAAATCTCGGACGGGTGAGCGCCATGATGAGCTTTATCTCCTCCTGACACGCATGGCCCGATACATGCACATCGTACATGCTCTCGTATATGACCTCTGCGCCGGAGCGAAGGAGCTCGTTGACTACCCTTGTGACGTACTTCTCATTGCCGGGTATTGGAGTGGCACTGATTATGATATAGTCCTGCGGCGTGATGGACACGCTGCGGTGCTCGCCCATAGCCATTCTCGTGAGTGCGGACATAGGCTCGCCCTGGCTGCCCGTTGTGATGAGTACTACCTTTTCGGGAGGGTACTTGTTCATCATCTCCACGTCGATGAAGAGATCCTCGGGGGCATCAAGATAGCCGAGCTCCGTAGCCGCAGATATGGCGTTGAGCATAGATCTGCCGAATACAGCCACCTTTCTGCCGTCTATGACAGCATTGTTGACTATCTGCTGTATGCGGTGTATATTCGATGCGAATGTGGCGATTATTATGCGCTTGCCGTCTGCACGGGCGAAAAGGCGCTCGAAGGACTCGCCCACCTTGCGCTCGGATGCGGTATGACCGGGGCGCTCCGCATTGGTAGAATCCGACATGAGGGCAAGCACGCCCTTGCTGCCGAGCTCACCGAAGCGAGCAAGGTCTATGACACCGCCGTCTATGGGGGTGAAGTCCACCTTGAAGTCGCCGGTATGTATGATTATGCCCGCAGGGGTATGCACTGCAAGACCCACGGAATCGGGTATGGAATGGTTGACCTTGATGAATTCCACCGTCATGCAGCCCATCTTCACTGATTCCTTAGGCTGCACCGCCACCATCCTGACGGAATTCTCCATGCCGTGCTCCTTGAGCTTGCCGTTTATCAGCGCAAGCGTAAGGCGTGTGGCATACACGGGTATATTGACCTTCTGCAGCAGATACGCAAGGCCGCCTATATGATCCTCGTGACCGTGGGTTATCACGATGCCGCGCACCCTGTCACGGTTCTGCTCCACATAGGTGAAGTCGGGGATCACGAGGTCTACGCCGGGCATATCCGTATCGGGGAATGCAAGGCCGCAGTCCACGATGAATATATCATTTCCGCATTCAAATGCGGTCATATTCTTGCCTATCTCATTGAGGCCGCCGAGAGGGATGATCTTCACGGGAGTGCGCTTTACCGCCTTGTGATTGGACTCGGCGGGCTTTATCGCGGTCTGCTCCTTCTTCTTGGGCTTCTCGGACTTCTCGGGCTTTTTCTTCTTGCTCTTGTCTGCCTTCTTCTCGGGCTTGGCCTTCTCGGCGCGCTTCTCTGCAGGCTTCTTCTCCGTCTTCTTTACGGGCTTTTCCTGCTTTTCCGTCTTTTTCTTCTTGCCTGTGAGCTTCTCGCCGTATATCTTCTCTATCTGGCTGAGCTCATACGAGGTCTTCTCATACACGGTATTGTCCGCGATGCGGAGCTCCTCGGGTATCTCCTTCGCCTTCTTCTTGGAAGGGGCTGTGCGTGCGGGATGGCGCTGCTGCTTCTCAAATGCGGCAGCAGATACTCCCTTGGGAGGGAGCTGGGGCTTCTTTGCACTCTTCTTCTTGCCCGTCAGCTTCTCTCCGAACTGATTTGTCTTATCTGACATCTAAACCTCCATATTATGACCCTTGCGCAGCACTCCCGATTCTGACAAATAAAGATAGATGAGGGGAGGGCATCTGCATATGCGCAGGGAAAATTAACGAACACAAAATCTATTTTATTATACTACATATGTGCAGATTTGTCAAGTCGGCGGAACAGACTTTGTAAGCTATGACAAAGGGCTCAGCGAGCTTTGCGTTTTTTCTTCTTCTCCTCGGGCAGACGATACCATACCATAGCCGATACAGCCGCTATCGAGGGCATAAGTGCGCGGTATGTGAAATAGCAGTGCAGGAAGGAGTGATTTGCCAGTACGATAAATCTTATGAGCGGCAGCACGGCTATGAGTATAAGCGCCGCCCCGGGCATGAACTGCCTGCCGGTGCGCATACATCCTACAAACAGGCATACTGCGGCAAATATGACGCACCACACGCCTATACCTGCGATATTCAGCTTGTCTGCGGCAGGGGTCAGCATAGTCAGGTTCGCACCTATCGCTGCGAAGACCAGCTCTATATGCGAGCCTATACCCTCGGGCAGACCGGAGGCACGCTCTGCCGCCTGCGACAGTGCGATATCCTTTATGCTCATGCCCGTTGCCGCCGATGCGATGATCCATTTCACCAGGAAGGTGCATACATAGGATATGCCCCACGCAAGGCAGGAATACACGGCAAAGAGCAGGCTCGCCCTGTTGTCTCTCTTCTGCGGGCACAGCATGAATACCACCGTCAACGGCATAAGCACGGTCAGAGTCTCCGCCGTGAGGAAATCCGTGAACGCCGTGAGCGTGCCCGCAGCAGCGAACAACACCATGAGTGCGCCGTCATTCTCCGCATACCTTATATATAAAGGTATGCCTGCGAGCATGATGATATATACGGGCATATACTCCATCGTGGTGCAGGTATACCATATCTGGGTGAGTATAGCGGACAGCAGGAATATCACGCCTGCCGCCCTGTTCCGCCTGAACAGCATCCATGCATCAATGGCGAACAGCAGGAGTATCAGCACGGACAGCGTAATCCTTATGCCGTCTAAGTCAAATACCGCCAGAAGCGGGCGTATCAGCATCAGCGACCCGTGCCAGTAGCGGGCATAGGGCACATTCGGCTCATATCCCGAAAGCGATGCGCGTATGCCCACGGCGGCGCCGTAGCCGTCGTCATAATATCTCGCATCTATGACATCGGCGGGCACATCCTCTATATTCGCGCACACGCCGAACAGCACCGCATCCGCATAGTTGTCGCACACGCTGTGGTATATCCCGTCCGTGCTCATTTCATGGGGGTCGTGCCGCGCCATCTTGTCGGCACTGCTCGTGAGATTATCCCGTACCGCACCGAGCGGCACAGCGCAAGCCGCACACAATAAGCCAAAGCATACTGCAAGCGTCACAGCAAAGGTGACTGCACATTTAAGTATAGTTTTCATATCGTTCCTTACACAAGGGAAGGACAGGAGATCCTGTCCTTCCGAGAGTTGTTATGTTGTTGTCTGAACCCAACTGGGTTTGTCGATTATCATCCTTACAAGATGCTTCGAGTCGGTATCACTGTAGATATACTCATTGACATATGCGCTGTAAACAGCGTTTCCAACTTTGTATTCAACAGGATTGACATTTTCGCTTCCGTCATAAATCATTAAATAAAGCATAAAGTATTCATTGTTCGTCTTTTCAAGACGATACAGCCTATCGTTCCAGTAGT
>JAFPPJ010000367.1 GCA_017410745.1 Oscillospiraceae bacterium | reverse complement strand
GAGGAGACATTTTATGCAGGGAGGCTGATTCACTTGACTGTGACCTCAACAACGGAGCATGCGGGCAGCTTGATCTTCAGCACGCCGTTTGTGATCTCAGCAGCATAAGGATCGATATGCACGGTGTCGGGAGTGTCAAAATCATTGTGGGAATGTACCTCACCCGTAAGGATGCGGGCAGATGCGGCCTTTGCATCGAAGCCGCAGATGGTGCAGGATATCTCTGCTTCATCATGGAGAGAGCAGTTAGCGGCTGTGATGGTCATGACTCCGTCCTTTACGGATGCAGAGGAGGATATCATGGGAACGTTGAGACCGTCTGCGGTGTTCTCGTTCTCATGCCAGCAGTATACGCATTCGCCCTCCTGATGCTCCTTGAAAAGGTCGAATACATGGTAGGTGGGAGTCTTTATCATCTTCTCGCCCTCCGTGAGGATGATGGCCTGCAGCACGTTTACTATCTGTGCGATATTTGCCATCTTGACCCTGTCGCAGTGGCGGTTGAAGATATTGAGGGATATAGCCGCAACTATGGCATCGCGCATGGTGTTCTGCTGATAGAGGAAGCCGGGGTTGGTGCCCTCCTCCACATCGAACCAAGTGCCCCATTCATCGACGATGAGAGCGATCTTACCCTCGGGGTCGTAGCGGTTCATGATCTCTTTGTTCCTGGTGATGAGCTCGTCGGTGAAGTTTACGGTGTTGAGCAGTACCTTGTACTCGTCCTCGGTGAATTCAAGTGCATGACCCTTGTTGTTCCAGTCGGGGATGGAGTAGAAATGCAGTGAGATGCCGTCAGCCGTCCACATATTAGCGGGATTTCTGAGCTTCTTCATAATGACCTCGGTCCAGTTGTAATCCGAACCGCTGGGACCGCAGGCGATCTTGAAGAGATGATTGCCGCTGTGATCCTTGCAGAAGCTCTGGAACTGCTTGTATACGCCGCTGTAGAACTCGGCATCCATGTTGCCGCCGCAGCCCCAGTTCTCGTTGCCGATACCGAGGTACTTGAGCTTCCAGGGCTTCTCTCTGCCGTTCCTGCGCCTTTCATCGGCGGCAGGGGATACGCAGTCGGAGGTGATATACTCTATCCATTCCGAAAGCTCGTGTACAGTGCCGCTCCCGACATTTCCTGCTATATAGGGCTCGCATCCCACAAGCTCGCAGAGCTCCATGAATTCGTGAGTACCGAAGCTGTTGTCCTCGGTGACGCCGCCCCAGTTGGTATTTATCATCTTCTTGCGCTTAGACTTGTCGCCTATGCCGTCACGCCAGTGGTATTCATCCGCGAAGCATCCGCCCGGCCAGCGGAGAACGGGCAGCTTTATCTGCCTGAATGCTTCCACGATATCCTTCCTGATGCCGTGGATATTGGGGATAGGGGAATCCTCGCCGACATATATGCCGTTGTATATACATCTTCCGAGATGCTCGGAGAAATGGCCGTATATCTCACGGTTGATATGTCCCTTTACATCTGCTGCATTTATCAGCATATCAAAACTCTTCATGAACGTGTCCTCCTTGTAGTGGCATTACTATAGTGAAGTGTACCATATTGACAAAAAATGTGCAATGATATATAATATCTTTAAACTTACTTTTCCTACGATTAGAAGGTGAACTATGTTTGAACTTCATAAGGTCGGTCTCGATGTCAGCCACAGCGGCAGCTTCTTCATAGAACGTCCCACAGGATCGGGAGACAGGCTGCTGATAATCTTCAAATCCGAGGCGGTGCTCGAGGCAGAGGGCAGGACTATGATAGTTCCTCCGGACAGTGCCATAATATTTGAAAAGGATCAGCCCCAGATATACCGGGCTTCACAAAGTATGTACGTCAACCACTTCCTGCACTTCGACTGTGCAGAAGAGGATCTGGAGGGGGCAGTATGCGGGAGACTGCTCATACCCGCGAGGATAGCGGAATGTGAGGAGCTCCTCAGGATGATAAGCCGTGAGCAGCTTTCGGCATCGGTGCACAGGGACAGATATATATCCATGCTCATATCCATGCTGCTGCTGAAGGTGTCGGAGCAGGACATGAGGGACGCGGAGCCGATAAATGCACATAAGGCCGCACTTGACAGACTTCGTGCGGATATGTACAGCAACCCTGCACAGTTTCGGAACGTGGCAGAGCTTGCAGCGGCGGTGAATCTGTCCAAATCGCATTTCCAGCAGCTGTATAAGACGCTGTTCGGGCTGCCGTGCTATGAGGATCTTCTCAGGGCAAGGATCATGACCGCACAGTACTATCTTGCGTCTACGGATCTGACGGTGAAGGAGATCGCGGGGCTTTGCGGCTACGATAACGATATATGCTTCATGCACAGGTTCAGGGCTCGAACCGGTCTCACACCCTGCGAATACCGCAGCAGAGACGTGCAGTAGGGCAGATGTGTATCGAGGATGAGGGGGCAGCCAAGCTGCATATATCAATGATATCGCTGTCGGCCGTGCCGACCTGTGAAAATTTGCTTGATTTTTTTGTATGAGTGTGGTATAATATAAAATGGCTGTTTTTGTTGATTTAACAGACGGTATGAAAGGACGATGCAAATGTTAAAGGTTGGATTTATAGGCGCGGGCAATATGGGCGGCGCTATCATGGGCGGCATACTTCGCAGCGGCGGAGAGCATTCTGTTGCTGCATATGATGCAGACCCCGCTAAAATGGCGGCTCTTCCTGCGGGTGTGACGGCGGCAGAGAGCATACCTGCGCTTATGGCTTCATCAAAGTATATTTTTCTTGCGATCAAGCCGCAGATATTCGATGCGGTGCTCCCGCAGATAGCAGGCCATGCTACCGCAGATCATGTAATAGTATCGATAGCGGCAGGCATTACAGAGGACTATATCATTTCCTCGCTGGGCATAGATGCACATACGGTCATAGTTATGCCGAATACACCGTTCCTTCTCGGTGCGGGCGCAACTGCGCTTGCAAAGGGCAGATTCACTTCCGATGAGGAGTTTGCCTGCGTGAAGGGAATATTTGAGACGGGCGGCATAGCAGAGGTCGTGCCTATGGATAAGATGAAGGAGATAATAGCGATAAACGGCTCATCTCCCGCATTCATATATCTGTTCTCCAAGGCATTCGTTTCATATGCGGCAGAATGCGGCATAGATGAGGATGCTGCACTTCGTCTGTTCTGTCAGTCACTGGTGGGCTCGGCGGAGATGATGAAGGGCTCTGGCAAGACCCTCGATGAACTTATCAAAATGGTATCTTCGCCCGGAGGCACTACTCTTGCAGGACTTGACGGCCTCTATGAAGGCAGGCTTGAAGACACCGTAAAGGACTGCTGCAGAAGATGCACAAAGCGTGCATATGAACTAAGCAAATAATAATGGAAGGCTGGTATTTCGTTTGAATCTCCCTTTTTTCGGCAGAAATGATCTTGCTGCAGGCTCAGGTGTAGCAAAAGACGGACCTAAGAAGAAGCCCTTTTTCAGATTCTGGGAAATGTTTTTTGAGCGCTTCTGGAAAATGGTAAAACTTTCGCTTCTCACATTTTTGTTCTCTATACCGATCGTGACTATAGGCCCTGCTCTCGCAGGCATGACAAAGGTGCTCCATTCCTATGTCCTTGACAAGGATACATTCATATGGCACGACTTCATGAAGGGCTTCAAGAGCAATCTCAAGATGAGCCTGCCGGTAGGTCTGATAGATATAGTTTTCGTAATATCGTTCATATGCTCCATACAGGTATATCCCGCGGTGGCAGAATCCACGGGCAACGGCATTTTCAATGTGTTCTGCGTGGTAGCGGTGGGATTTGCGCTGACGGTATTCATGATGAATTTCTTCATATTCCCCATGATAGTATGCACGGATCTCACATTCAAGCAGGTGATAAAGAACTCGTTCTACCTCACTGCGCTCGGGCTCAAGACAAATATCATCACGCTCCTGCTCGTAATGCTCACCGGCGGCATACTTGTGGTGCTGTCCATACTGAGCTCTCCTGCTGTGTATATACTTGTTCCTGTCATACTGATATCCTTTATCGGATTCCTTATCATGTTCAACAGCTATCCTCAGATACAGGAGCGCGTGATAGAGCCCTATTACCGCGAAAGAGGACAGACCAATCCCGAATACGACTATCTCAAGCCTCCCGAGGACGATGATGCCGTATTCACGGACATGGGCGGACAGGAAGCCCCGATAGAAGCCCCCTCATCAAAAAAGAAGGGCAAGATCATCAGCTGAAAGGAAAATATATATGGTCGCAGGAAATATCATTTTTGACCTTGACGGTACGCTGTGGGATTCTTCGGAAACGGTCGCTGCCTCATGGTCGGAGACCGTTCGGCTCTCGGGCATCCCGCTGCTGAGATCTGCTTCTTTCACTGCAGAGGATCTTCGTTCGGTCATGGGAATGACAATGACGGATATAGCGGACAAGCTTTTTCCGGATCTGTCACCTACAAGGCGTGCGGAACTGATGGACAGGTGCTCGCAGGATGAGAACAACTTCATCGCCGTAAACGGCGGCATTCTGTATGAGAATGAAGAAGAAGTGCTCTCGGAGCTCAGCCATGACAAGCGCCTGTTTATAGTCAGCAACTGTCAGTGCGGGTATATCGAGGCGTATCTCGAGTACACCGGGTTTGAGAAATATTTCAGTGATTACCTGTGCTGGGGCGATACCGGCAAGGGAAAGGCTGAGAATATACGCCTGCTTATAGAAAAGAACAAATGCATAAATTCAGTATATGTCGGAGACACAAGAGGAGACTATGCTTCCGCAGAACAGGCGGGAATACCGTTTATCCATGCAGCATACGGCTTCGGTACTCTCAGGGCTTCGGACAAGCCGGCTGCGGTGATAAGCGGACTAAAGGATCTTGCAAAGGTCCTGTCGGATGAATGACACTTGACCTGCAGATAAGGGAGTGATCTGTTATGCAGCGGCGTGATAAGGTAAACTACTATCTTGATATTGCGGAATCAGTGCTTGAACGCGGCACTTGCCTGCGCAGAAATTTCGGTGCGGTGATCGTCAATGCCGATGAGATAATATCCACCGGCTATACGGGTGCGCCGAGAGGACGCAAGAACTGCTGTGAGATCGGCACTTGTACGCGTGAAAGACTGAACATCCCAAAGGGGCAGAGATACGAGCTGTGCAGGAGCGTCCATGCGGAGGCAAATGCCATCATATGCGCTTCACGCAGCAGTATGATCGGCGCATCACTGTACCTTGCGTGTCACGATGCTGCAACAGATGAGCTTTACGGCAAGGTCGAGCCGTGTGCGATGTGCAAGAGGCTCATACTCAACGCCGGCATAAAACGCGTGTATGTGAGAAATACACACGATGAGTATACTGAAATATTCACATCAGACTGGATAATATTCGATGAATCGCTGAGCGGTTCTGATGGATACTGATAACAGGAGTACACAAAATGATAAGAAAAAGATGCTTTTTAGATTCTGCAGAACATGTCGCATTCACCACCATCACGGATGAAAAGTTCAAGAAGAGCGTATTCCAGGTGTATATGACATATCCCTTCAATGAGGAGAATACATCTGCATACGGTATGCTCTCATATATCCTTGACGGCACCAATGAAGACTATCCCGATATGACGAGCTTCAGCAGCAAGCTCGCGGAGCTTTACGGTGCATCTCTGGGCGTGTCTGACAGCAGATTCGGCGATTACAGATGCACGGAGTTCCGCACATCATGCATATCCGATAAATATGCGCTTGAGGGCGAGAAGCTCACGCTGGAGATAATCAAGCTCCTTTGCGGATGCATATTCCGTCCCGCAACGGAGAACGGCGTTTTCCCGGAAAAGCTGTTCAAGCTGAGGCTCATGGAGATGATCAACGATATAAACGGCGTGATCAATGACAAGCGGTCTTATGCGCTCCTTAACGCAAGAAAGCGCACATATGTGGGCGAGAACAGCAGTATAAGGCTCAAGGGTACAGCAGAGCAGGCTGAGAAGCTCACTCCCGAGATCGTATACAAGGCATATCAGCAGATGCTCGCAACTGCACATATAGAGATATTCTACGGCGGCAATCCTCTTTCCGAGGAATGCGAGGAATATATCCGCAGCGTATTCACAAGAGATGTGCAGCTTCCGGAATTTACCTATTTCAGCCCTTCGCCCATCAAGAGCGAGGTTTGCGAGGCGTCGGACACTCTCGATATCACCCAGAGCAAGATGGTCATGGCATTCAAGTTTGCCCGCTATGAGAATGTAGAGGCAGCTGAAAAGCTTTTCCTGAAGATGTTCTGCTCGGCACCGTTCTCGCTGCTGTACAAGAATGTGCGCGAAAAGATGTCGCTTTGCTATTACTGCAGCTGTTCGGGCAATGTGTTCAAGAATGTTGTTACTATAGACAGCGGACTTGATGCATCAAAGATAGATACGGCAAGGGCAGAGATCATGCATCAGCTCAAGATCATACAGGACGGCGAATTTGAAGACGATCTGCTCGAGCAGGTGCGCATAATCGAACTCAATCAGCTCAAGGCATACTATGATTTCCCGTCATCGCTGGTAGGATGGTATTCAGACAGGTATATGATCGAGAATACGCTCTCACCCAAGGAATATTCCGAGATCATAAAGGCTGTAACGAAGGAAGATATAATGAAGTTCGCAAAGTCACTGGTACTTGATACGGTGTATGTGCTCAAGGGAAAAGAAT
>JAFPPJ010000366.1 GCA_017410745.1 Oscillospiraceae bacterium | reverse complement strand
CCGGCAGTGCTTTCCTGTATGATATTATTCTGTTCATGCGGTGTTACCACCGATGAAGTCACAGCCATACCAACTATGCCCGTGCCGACTTCCGCCGCATCAGCGGCTGAACCAAGCGAAACTACCGTGACTTCCGCAAGTGAGACGGCCGCATCATCCGAGGAGACCACATTAACGGCCGCATCGGAAACCTCTGCACATGAACTTCACACGGCTCCGGATGCCGAAATGATAAAGATATCCGAACCCTCTTGCAGGGCGGCAGCGATGTATTGTCCCGCCGATGATACCCTGCTGTATGCCGACAATATACACGTCCGCACTGCGCCGGCAAGTCTTACTAAGCTGCTGACAGCATCGGTCGCGCTGAAGTATCTCTCGCCCGATACAGTATGCACTGTCGGCACGGAACAATCTATGATAGGCGAAGGCTCAAGCATATGCTATGTCCGCCCCGGACAAGAGCTGCTCCTGTCCGACCTTATCACAGGCATGCTCATGGCTTCGGGCAATGATGCCGCCTATGCAGTTGCGGTAAACACTGCAAGGGCATTGGATGATCCGAATATGTCCGATGAAGATGCCGTGAGCTTCTTCTGCGGCCTGATGAACGACTTTGCCTCTGAGATAGGCATGACCGAGAGCCACTTCACCACACCCGACGGATGGGACAGCGAGGATCAATACACCACCGCTGCCGACCTCATCATACTTGCAGGATACGCTATGACCGTACCCGAGATAAGTTCGATAACCAATGTCTATGAAAAGGATGTCGTATACTATTCCGGTGAATCGAACACCTGGCATAATTCCAACAAGCTGCTTGACCCCGACGGTGTATATTATCGTCCCGATGTCACCGGCTTGAAAACGGGCACGACCGAAAACGCCGGCAGCTGCCTTATCGCATCCTTTGAGCAGGACGGCAGGACTTATATCACCGTGGTGGTGGGCTGCTCAAGTGATGACGACAGATATGTGCTTACACTCAAACTTGCCGATATGATCCCGGAGTAAATAAACAACACAGAGGAGCGACATAAATGTCAGATCTGTTCATACAGAGCATAGGTTTCATAGCGGTGGCATTATTCATATCATCATATCAGATACGCTCAAACCGTATGCTGTTCCTGCTGCAGCTGCTGGGCTCTGCGCTGTTCTGCCTGCAGTTCTTCCTGCTTGGTGCGTTAAGCGGATGTCTGAGCCTTGCAGTCAACATCCTGCGAAACGCTCTTATGATGAGATACAAGGAATGGAAATGGGTGCGGAGCAAAATATGCCCTGCGGTGATTGCGCTCATGTTCACCGCCGTACTCATATTCACATGGAACGGCCCCATAAGTCTGCTTGCATTCACCGCATCCGTGACAAGCACCTTTGCGTACTGGTCAGACAGTCCGCGAAGCATACGCATGGTAAACCTTGTCTGTGCGTCGCCCTGCTGGCTGTTGTATGACGTTCTGGTCAATTCCATCGGCGGCATCGTCAGCGAATCCATCACAATAATATCCATACTTATATCCTTTCTGCGGTTCGGCTGGAAGGGGCTTGAACACGACAAACAAACCGATACATGACAACGAGGGACATATATGATAACACTTGAACAATTAACACATGAGAACTTAGCTCACGGGCTCACGATAAACAGGGATGACATCCCCGAGGAATGGGTGGATACCGTCGGGACACTTATGGAGATCACCGACTACGGCGCAGAGCATGGCCTTATAGGGCACACATTTCTTGCCCGCATGGGCGATGAATATGTAGGTATAATAATGATAGGCGAGGCTATCCCCTGGGACACCGACCCCGATGAGATGAGAGGAAAGCCCTTCTACCGCGTGATGGGCTTTGCAGTAGACAAGGATCACCGCAGCTGCGGGATAGGCGGCGAGATACTCGAAGCCGCCATCGAACAGGTATACAGTGAATTCGGCAGACGCCCGCTCTCTCTCGGAGTACACAAGGACAATACCCGTGTAAGGAAATTCTACGAACGGCACGGATTCAGACCCACAGGCATATTTGAAGGAAATGACGAGTATTTTCTCAGGCTGACAGATGTGTGAGGTCTGCATGCCCGAATAAACGGAGTGTATAAGATGTCAAATTCGATATGTTTCAACAGTTCAGATACAAACGGGCTTCATATGTCAAACGGCGGAACATCTATGCTCATCAATATCCTTTGTCTCAGCGGCGGCAGACTTGCAGAGACGGACAGTCAGAAACGCCTTATGGTGTACCTTTCCGAAAAAAATCAGAGCATATGCGGGCTTGGCACAGTCGGCTTCGACATAGTCGATATGCCCTGGGACAATGACAGCTTTGATGAAGATAAGGCTTTTATGCTGAAAGTCATTGAAGGTGCGGAACACAAGCTCGGATGGGACACTCTGGGCTATGAGCCGAACGAGGAGTTTGTACACTCATATCTCGATACCTTCCGCAAGCTGATCGAACGCATGACCGCGAGCGATATCACGGACAGTACACTTTACTGCCGGTGCGGTTTCCCGAAATGCAGCATACACGATACATATACAGGTATACACGGCTGCCAGGTGTGTACCGACTGACTGACAGGAGGACAGCATGAACAAAGCAGGCACTCACAGAATAGAAACAGACAGGCTCATACTTCGCAGATTCACCATTGATGATGCGGAAGATATGTATAATAACTGGGCATCGGATGATGAAGTCACCCGCTTCCTCACATGGCCGACACATACAAATATTGATGTTTCTAAGCACATTCTGAACGACTGGATATCTCGCTATTCCGATGGCGGATATTTCAACTGGGCGATGGAATACAAGGAAACAGGCAAAGTCATCGGCATTATATCCGTGGTCAAATTGAATGAGGACACCGAAGCCGCTGACATAGGATACTGCATGAGCAGAGCACTGTGGGGACGCGGACTTATGCCCGAGGCGCTGAAAGCAGTAATAACTTATCTGTTTGATGTGGCGGGACTAAACCGTATAGCAGCCTGCCATGATGTGAACAATCCGAAATCCGGACGGGTAATGGATAAAGCCGGAATGAAGCAGGAAGGCATCCTTCGTGCAGCCGGGAAGAACAATCTGGGAATATGTGATGAAGTATGGCATTCTTTCATACGCAGCGACAGAAGTGATACCAGCGAGCTTGACATACAGCTGCAGGACTATGAATGGCCGTATGAATATAGCGACCATAACCGTATGATCGCCAGGGCGATCTGCTTTGATGATAATGGATACTTTTACTTTGTCAGAGCAGAACGGGATGATGATTTCGGGAAGGCAACGCTGATAGAGACCGCGGGCGGCGGCGTTGAACACGGCGAAGACCTGCAGACCGCCATAAAGCGCGAGCTGAAAGAACAACTCGGTGCGGATGTGGAAGTAATATGCAGGATTGGTACGGTCAGCGACTGCTACAATCTCATACACCGCCACAATATAAACAACTATTTCCTGTGCAAAGTCGTATCTTTCGGCGAACGCCATCTTACTGCAGATGAGATTGACAGCTTCCACCTTTCCACTCTGAAGCTTAATTATGAAGAAGCCGCCGCCGAATATGAAAAGCGCCGATGCACAAAAATCGGCAGGCTTATCGCCAACAGGGAGCTGCCGGTGCTGATGCGTGCAAAAGAAATAATAGCGCATAAAGCTACTGCTCCATCGGGTATACTATGATATTCACCGCGCACTACTCCTCTCCGCTGGGCGGCATCATCCTTGCATCGGACGGGGAAGCACTGACAGGGCTATGGTTCGACGGACAGAAAAACTGCGGAGACATATCATCCGCTGTAAAATGTGATATGCCTATATTTGACACGGCGGCAAAATGGCTCGATATATATTTTGGCGGCAAGATCCCTCATTTCACGCCGCCGCTCTGTCTGCACGTCACGCCTTTCCGCAGGTCGGTATATGATATTCTCCTCACGATACCCTACGGCGAGGTCATTACCTATGGGCAGATCGCATCGATGCTGTCGCGGGATATGTCTGCACAGGCTGTGGGCGGTGCTGTGGGGCATAATCCCATATCACTGATAATACCGTGCCACAGGGTGATCGGTGCGGACGGGAAGCTCACCGGCTATGCCGCAGGCATAGAAAGGAAGGCTGCCCTGCTTAAAATGGAGCGGCGCATATCGGGTATATAGAAAAGGCGATGCATAACATCGCCTTGTTCTGTCATATATCCATATCTTCCATATCACGGTAAAGCAAGCCGCATTTATTGCAGCAAACCAGCAGCTTGCCCGAGCGGTACACAGGCATCGTGAAATGCATTTCCCATTCGGGATACTGTCTGAACATCATCAATGTGCTGTCATTGAGATATGCGGCAAAGGATATATGATGCTCCTTTGTCATTTCATGGGAAGATGTCACATAGAGTTCGCCGTCCATATGCTCTGCCCTGCACATATCGTCGTCTGCCTTTTTCGCTTCAAGCGGCGCAAGTCTGCTTCCGCAGCAGGTCACTGCCGCATCGGTGGCTGACGTGATGATATTCCCGCAGTCGCCGCACACATAAAATCTCAGCTTTTTCATATCGCCTTTCTCACTTTCGTTTCTGTCTATCTCGCCGGAGATGAGCACTCCCATATCGGTGCCGAACACATCCGCAAGCGCCGCAAGCAATGAGATATCGGGACAGCCGCTCCCCGTTTCCCACTTTGACACTGCCTTGTCGCTGACATTTATCCTGTCCGCAAGCTGCTTCTGTGTGAGCCCCAGCTTTGTCCTGAACTGTCTTATGAGCTCGCCTGTTCTGGTCTGATCCATACTATCACCTCTCATCCTTTCATACACATTATAACCGAAAAGCGAGAGTTCGTCAATCCACGCTCCGTAGAGCCGGCACGGCCGGCAGCGACCCGGGACTTATTTGTAGTATGCCTGTTATACTATCCTCGGAACATTGGTCAGAGCAAAAACAGTACGTTTACATTTATGGTCGGCAAAGCCGACTGTTACCCGGTACTTATTTGCAACAGACCTGTTATACTATCCTCGGAACATTGGTCAGAGCAAAAGCAGTACATTGACATTTATGGTCGGCAAAGGCGGTTGTTAGCCGATAT
>JAFPPJ010000365.1 GCA_017410745.1 Oscillospiraceae bacterium | reverse complement strand
GTTGATAGTGGATTGTACACGGAAAATATACGTTGTGCAGCGGCTATGTATGTCCATACGGTGACTTCTCCGTTCGGTCGTATCGGTGTAAGATCATAAAGATGTCACTATCAGAATGAGGTTCAGATGTCACCATCTGACTTTCCAGCGCTCTGTCAGCGCTTCGGCAGTATCATTTACAGTTACTGATGCTTTTTTACACCGTTCGCTGCGGCAAAGCTCTGACAGATGCTTCTCAAAGTTTTCCTCATCAACAGGGATATCCACGCTGTTGCCTGTCCATGATGACAGATATGCCGCATTTGATATTGACAGAGAATTGATACCATCCTCGCCCGGAGCGATCAGTTCTTTACCGTCAAGTATCGCATCTGCAAAATTATTCAACAGTATCGGATGACCATCGGGACTTTCCGCAGAAAACTCCTCATAGTCTGTTTCCGGCCATACAAAGCCATCCTTGCAGTTAAAGCAGGTTATGCGTTCATCCTCTTTGAGCTTCCAGGACTTGAGCTTTCCATCCTCCAGGACCAGCTTGCCCTTTGTGCCGGATATTTCAAGACGGTTTGTCCCGGGAGCCTCTCCTGTAGTGGAAATGAATACCGCGGTGGCACCGCTGCCATATTCACCGTATATGGTTACGTCATCTTCTACTCCTATATCATGATACTTCCCCACCGAACAGAATGCCCTTATGCTCTTTGGCATACCGAATATCCACTGCCACAGATCAAGGTTATGGGGGGCCTGATTTAACAGGACTCCGCCGCCCTCACCGTTCCAGGTGGCACGCCAGCTGCCCGAGTCATAGTATGCCTGTGTCCTGTACCAGTTTGTGACTATCCACACGAGCCTTTTCAGTTCCCCTAATTGACCGCTGCTCACTATTTCCCTTGCTTTTGCATATATAGGATCGGCACGCTGATTGAACATTATCGCGAATTTCACACCAGACCGTGCAGCTGCTTCGTTCATCTCCCGCACTTGTCTTGTATATACTCCTGCCGGCTTTTCCGTCATAACATGAAGTCCATGTCTGAAAGCCTTTATTGCGATCCCCGGATGATCGTAGTGAGGAACTGCTATCAGAACGGCATCTGCGAGTCCGCTGTCCATAAGCGCATCGGATGTTTCAAAAAGCATCGCATCTTTGCACATCTCCCCCGCTTTTTTCAGCTTTTCCGGATCGGTGTCCGCAAGTGCCGTCACCTTTATCCTCGGACATTCTCCGTTCAGGATGCTCCTCAGATGACCATTTCCCATGTTGCCCATGCCTATTATACCAAGCCTTACTTTTTCCATATTATTCTCCTATCAGTTCTTTTAGTGCTGTTACTGCCGCCGAAAATGCCGTTATTGGATCGGGATATACATATTTTGCCCGCAGGTCGTTGTTCCGCTCAAGCTTTTCATATCCATCGAATACGCTCAGATGTGGTTCGATAGTCAACATTTCTCCTTTGTACTGCGACAGCAGATAAATAAGTTGCCCCATGCCTTTTCCCGCAGGCACGACTGAACCATCGGAAAGTGCATCCTTGATATGCATATATTCTATATAGGCAGAAAGCATTTTCCACGCTTCCTTTGTGTCCTGATGGCAC